>CAMLLG010000028.1 GCA_946480825.1 uncultured Lysobacteraceae bacterium | reverse complement strand
GTAGGTCTTGCTCGGGTTGGTCGCGGTGGAGGTGGTGCCGTCGCCGAAGTTCCAGCTGCGCGACGCGATGGTGCCGTCGCTGTCGGTGGAGGTATCGGTGAACGACGCGGTCAGACCGCTGGTGGTGAAGGTGAAGTTCGCGACCGGCGGCACGTTGGCGGGCGGCGTACCGGTGAAGTTCTGGCCGGTGACGTTCGCGCCGCTGACGGTGACGCTGCGGGTGGTCGGAGAGAAGGTGTAGCCGCTCAGCGACGGGGTCAGCGTGTAGGTGCCGTTGGCGACGCCCGACAGCGTGTAGGCGCCGCTGCTGTTGGTCGTGGTGCTGCTGCTGCCGTTGCTGACGTTCACGCCGTTGATGCCGGCGCCGCCGCTGGTGGTGATGGTGCCGGAGACCGTGTACGTGGTGACGCCGCTGCATGCCGGGAACTTGAAGTCGGCGATGCGGGTCTGCCAGCTGCCGCTCGGGCGGTACATGCCGACGAACCAGAAGGTGCAGTCGTCGACCGGGTCAACGGTCATCTGGTAGTAGTCGCCCCAGCGACCGGAGGTTTCGACCGCGGCACCGACGGCGACTTCGTTCTCGCCCAGCGACATCACGCCGGCGGGATCGGAGGCCAGACGGCCGGTGTAGCCCAGAGTGGCGAACTTGGTCGGCGTCGTCGTCTTGGTGACGTTGTAGGCCATGCCCATGTTGCCGAACTTGTCCATGGCGATCGTGCCCATCAGGTGATGGGTACTGGTGTCGCCCGGGCTGAACGTGCCTTCCTGGTGCAGGGTCCAGTTGCCGCTGCCGACGCGGCGCAGTTCGAACCAGCGGATGCCGGAGTCGACCACGGTGCCGGTGCGGGCCGGATCCTGGTTGGTCGCGAGCGTGCCGATCAGCGCTTCGTGCGTGCCCATGTTGCGATACACGAGCTGGTTGAGCAGCACTTCGCGGATCGGGTCGAGGCGCGAGGTGGAACCCGGCTGCGGCACGGTGGCGAAGGTGCTGTAGTCGCGGAACCAGCTGTTGAACTCGGTGATCGCGACGCGCGGCAGCGTGACGATGCTGCTGTTCGCCGGGGTGTTCCAGTCGATGTTCAGCTCGTACAGCTCGATGAAGTCCTGGCTGCCGTTGGCGCTGCCGCCGGCATGCGCTTCGTCATCGTTGTGACGGGCGAGCACCTGACGACGGCCCGACGGTGCGGCGGTGGTGCCGTAGAAGGTCGACGGCGTCATGATCTGGAAGCCGTAACCGGCCAGATTGGCCACGCTGCTGAAGCGCTGGGCCGCACGGGCGGTGGCGCCGTTGAGCATGTTGGCGCGGTCGAAGGCGTAGATCTCGGTGCCGGCCTGGCTGCCTTCGTTGGTGCCGCAGACGTAGGCGTCGTTCCACACGCCGCAGTGCGGGTAGTCGGGCAGGACGGGCGTGGTATACCGATAGAACCACCAGCCGCCGCTCACCGGGTCGGAGGTCTTCGACACGAAGGTGCACAGACCGGTGTCGTCCATGGTCAGCATGAACCAGCGGCCGGCCTGACGATCGTAATGGACCAGCGGATCGCCGCGGTCGCTGGTGCACGAGTTGCCGGACGGGGCCAGCGAACCGAACGTGATCGGACCGGACACCAGCGTGCCGGATTTGTTGTAGACGTTGAAATACGTGCCGCTGCCGCCGCTGTTGACGGCGTAGATCACGTGGTTGGCGCCGACTTCGACCACCGGATCGCCGGGGCTGACGCCGGTGTTCGGGTTGTTGATGCTGACGCGGCTGGTGGCCGCCGCCTTCGTGCGGCGCGCGTTCGGGCTCTTGTCCCACAGCTGCTGCAGTTCGGGCAGGCGGTCGGCGGACGTCGGCTTGTCGGCCGGCGCGTGCGGCAGCTTGCTGCCGATCGGCGTGTACTGGCGGCGATGCGCTTCGCGGATGCCCATGCCCGGGGTCCAGGGCTTGGCCTTCGGCAGGTTGCGCAGGTCGACGCTGATATTGTGCGCGGTCACGGGCTGGCCGACCTGCGGACGGCCCGGGTTCTTGGCCTTGTCGCCGGCGAGCGGCGCGGCCATGGCGGCGCACGGCAGCAGCAGCATGATCGCCGCCGCTTTCAACGCGCCCTTGAATGTCACTGGTTTCATTGCTGAGTCCTCAACGCATGGATGGGATACAACACATTCGTTCCCTCTGACGCTCCGGAACGAAGATTTCGAAACAAACACGATCGTTGTCGCTGTTGCGGTACCACATGCGGCACCTCGTGGCGTCGCCGGGCCTCCCGCCCGGCGAACGCGGTCGGATGTCGCTTATTCGGGATCGATGAACACGCCCTTTCGCTGCAGGCGCACTTCACCGCCCAGACTTTCGAGCACGATCTCCGCCTTCTGCTTGCCCGGCTTGGGCGAGCCGACCACGGCGATCGCGCGCTTGTTCGGTTCCTGGCCGTCGAGATGGCGCACGTCCAGGGAATAATCGGTGGCGAACTGCTGCGAGGTCGACAACTGCACTTCGGCATCGAGCTTGTCGCTGACGTTCACCGCGACGATGCCGGTGCGGCTGGCGATGCGCTGCATCGAGCCCGGACGCGCGCCGTCCTCCAGCGTCACTTCGATCCGCCCTTCTCCGGTCTGCGCCTGCACGGTACCGTCGGTGCCGCGCACCGCGATCTCGCCGGACGCGGTGGTCAGGTCGAGGTCGCTCTTCACGCCGCGGCTCTCGATCACGCCGAAGCCGGTCCGCACCGTCACCGCGTGCCCTTTCGGCACATACAGCACGAGATCGATGCGTTGGCCTTCGGCGAGCGCTGTGCCTTGCGGCAACGCCGGCGCCACGATGAAACCGCCGTCCTTCGCCGCCGGCTGGAACGCGAACTCGGCCGCGTCCTGCGGCTGCTGGATGGTGGCGCGGATGTCGAGCTGATGTTCGTAACCGCCGAAGCGCATGTAGACGCTGCCGTAGGGATTGTCGACGCGGATCGGCTGTCCGTCCGGCAGTTTGAAGCTCACGTCCAGGCGGATCGGTTCGGGGATGGTCTGCGGTGCCTCGTCGGCCTGCGCGGCCGCGGGCAGCGTCGCCGGACCGAAGGCACCGACGACGGCCGCCAGCGCGAGCGAACGGAACATGGAGGACATGGGACGTATCGGGGACATGGGAAGCATGGAGAGCAGGGAACGACGGCGCATGCGGGGCGACCTCAGAAGCGGTAATCGGCGGTAAGGATGAAATTGCGGCCCGGCTCGTCGAGACCGGACCCGTGTTCGCGGTAATGCTTGTCGCCGAGATTCTCGGCGCGCAGCGACAGCTCGAGCGCGGGCATCGCGCGCCAGGAGACGCGGGCATTGAGGGTGCCCCAACCCGCGGTGCCGTTCGGGTTGATGCGCGGATCGACCCGATCGCGCGCGCTCAGGCGATCCTGGCCGGCGGCGTACAGGCCGTAGGCTTCCACACCCAGCGTTTCGCGAACCTGCCAGCGCGCGCCGAGCTTGCCGAACAGCGGCGGAATGCGGTCGGCCGGCATGGTGCCGGTGTCCGTCTCTTCGTCGCCGCGGGTGTAGGTCGCGGTGGCGTAGAGTTCGAGATCCGGCGAGGGCATGCGATAGCGCGCGCCGGCCTCGATGCCCCAGAGATCGAGCCGGGTCACGTTGCGGTTCTGCACTTCCAGCGCGCCATCGATGATGTTGCCGGTGAGCACGCTGGTGATCTTGTCGCGATACTTCGAACGGAACGCGATGAGCTCGCCGCTGAAGCGCTCCCCGCCGAACTTCAGACCGGCGTCGATGCTGGTCACGCTCTCGGGCTTGAGGCCTGGATTCGGCGAACTGAAACGATTGCCCGGACGCGGACCGAAGATACCGAGATCGAAGATGTTCGGCGCACGGAATCCGCGGCCGAGATTGGCGACGATGCGGGTCGATTCGGACAGCTCGAACGCCAGGCCGATGTTGCCGGTGAGATCGTCCGGCGACAGCGATACGCCCGGCGTGCCGTCGCCGGCCGGAATCTCGATGTCGAACTTGCTGTAGCGCAGACCGGTGTTGAGATCGAAGCGACCGCGACGCCAGTCGTCGCCGACGTAGATCGCCCAGTTGCGCATGGTCGAACCGTCGGGGAAACGCGGCGCGCGCACGCTGAAGGCGCCGGTATTCACGTTGACACGGGTTTTGGCGGAATCGACCACGTCGCGGTAGAACTCGAAACCGTAGCTGAGGTGATGCTCGCTGCCGATGTCCTTGCCGAACTGGCCGGAAATGCCGGTGGTGGTGTCGCGGTTGTATTCGCGCTCCAGGTTCGGCGTTCCGGTCGCCAGCGTGCGGCGATCGTCGACGACGATCTGGCGGCCGAGATGCAGTTCGCCGTTGTCGAACAGTGCGTTCGGCGCATCGATGCGCCAGCGCAGCTGCGCGAAACGACGCTCCTGCGGCTCGAAGAAGAAGATCGCGTTCTCGGGCGCGGTCTGCCCGAAGCCCGGCACCAGCGCATCGTGCCGCGGCGTGCGCGGCTGCTGCGAATACTGCAGGCTGAACATCAGTTCGTGACCCGGCGCGATATCGCCCTGCCATCTGAAATCCGCGCTGCGCTGGGTGAAGCCGGTGAACGGACGCGTTTCGCCGTCGCCAGAACGCAGATCGTTCACTTCCTGCGAGGTCACGCCGAGCGAGAAGCCCATGCCTTCGCGACCGCCGGCGAGTTCGGCGCGGCCGATCAGCGAATCGTCGGCGCTGCCGGCGATCGCGCGCAGCCGGCCCTTCCACTGCCAGTCGCCGCCGTCGAAACGCAGTTCCGGCGTCAGCATCTGCACTACGCCGCCCATGGCGTCGCCGCCGTACAGCGTGCTGGAGGGGCCGCGCACCACTTCGATGCGGTCGAGACTCTGGCCATCGACCAGCGCGATGTACTGGTTCGGCGCATTGCGGAAGATCGCGTTGTTGAGGCGGAAGCCGTCGACGAGATGCAGCACCTCCGAGCCCTTCAGCCCGCGCACGATGACCACGGCCTGTCCCGGCGTGGTCTGCTGCACGAACGTGCCGACTTCGCCGTGGAGCGCATCCATCGGCGTCTGCGGAGCGGTTTCGCGCAGGCGCGCGCCGCCGACGATGGTGGTGGCCGCAGGCACGTCGAGCGTGGATTCGGGGCGTTTGGTCGCGGTGACCTGCACGGTGTCGAGACAGCCGGCATCGGTGCCGCGGCACTCGCCCGTCGCGTCGCCACTCGTTTCGCCGGTCATTCCGTCGTTCGTCCCGCCGGTCCCGGCGGCCATCGCCTGGCCGATCGAGAGCGCGAGCACGGTCAAAGCCTTCATTGCGGTTTTGTTGCGGATCACGCCTGGATTACCTTCATTGCCATCGAAAAAATATCGCTGTCCTTCAAAAGCGAACCCCTCCCCGCCGATGACGGGGAGGGGTCGCGGACGCGGATCAGAACGTCACGCTCCAACTGTTGATGTAGCCCACGTCGCCGCCCGCGGCGTCGCGCACCCGCAGGTTCCAGGTGCCGTTGAGGACTTCGCCCGACAGATTGACCGTGTAGGTCTGATTGATGTTGTCGGCGCTGCCGCCGGAGCGGTTGTGCAGGTTGTAGACGCTGCCGTCCGGCGCCACCAGATCGACGATCAGGTCACCCTTGTAGGTGTGCACGATATTGACCGCAAGCGGGGTCGTGGCCGAACCGTTGCCCGTGCGTCCGGAGACGGTGATCGGGCTGCTGACCGTGGCGTTGTCGCTGATCGTGTAGTCGGTGGTGTTGGTGTACGTCTGCGTGCCGCCGCCACCGCCGCCGGTGCTGTAGTTGCCGACCAGGCTGACGCCGGAGAAGGTCGAATAGGCCTTCAGACGGACGTAGTAGGTACCGGCCGACGGCGCGGCGAAGGTGCAGGTCTCGGCGTTGCCGCCGGCGTACGGACGGCAGTCGTAGACCGTGTCGGTCGGCGCGCTGCCGAACTTCACGTACAGATCGGCATCGCCGGTGCCGCCGGAGATCGTGAACGTCAGGTTGGTCGCACCGGAGGGCACGACGAGGCTGTAGTTCAGCGAATTGCCGCTGCTCGCGCCGAGGCCGGTCACGGGAACGCCCTTGGTCAGCGGGGTGGTGCCCGTCGGCGGCGGCGGCGTGGTGCCGCCGCAGCTCACGCCGACCGAGGTGAAGGCGGCGGTGACGTCGGCGACGGTGAAGCCCAGATCTGTGGCCGCGGTCTGCACGCCGCAGGCGCCCTGGTTGAAGTTCGTGCTCGCGGTCCAGTAGAGGTCGTTGGCGCGGGCGAAGGCCTGGAACGCCTTCTGCGTGTTCCAGCCCGGCTTGGTGGCCAGCAGGTAGAACGCCTTGTTGTACACGCCCGACGAATAATGCACGTCCATGCCGCTGGTGAAATTCGCGGCGTTGTCGATGGAGCGGCCGTCCTGCGGCGGATTGGCCATGTAACGCAGCGCACCGCTCGACTTGAAGATGTCGGCGCCGACCAGGAAGTCGTTGGTGCCCTTCATGTAGTACTCGGCGGCCTCGCCGGCGATGTCGGAGAACGCTTCGTTGATGCCGCCCGACTGGCCGGAATAGGTCAGGTTCGAGTTCTGCGAGGTGTAGCCGTGCGAAACCTCGTGCGCGGCGACATCGAGGCTGACCAGCGGATAGAACGTGCTGGCGCCGTCGCCGAAGGTCATCGCCGAGCCGTCCCAGAACGCGTTCTCGTAGTTCGTGCCGTAGTGCACGCGCATCGTCAGCTGGAAGGTCAGCGGGGCCTGATTCATGTAGGCCTGATACATGTTGTAGATCACGCCGCCGAAGTAATGCGCGTCGTTCAGCGGCGAATACGCGCCGTTGATGGTCTTCACGGTGTTGCGCGGGCAGGCGTAGGAGAACGCGGTGCTGCCGGACGTGCCGCCGTTGAGGTTCACGGTCTTCACGTTGGCGTTGTTCATCGTGCACGTGGTGCCCGACTGGGCCACGTCGAGGAAGCCGAAGTTCGTGCCGTATTCGTACTGGCCGGTCTTGGCGTTGCCGCCGGGGCCGGTGCCGACGAGCGCGTGCTGCAGGTTGTCCCACTGCTTCAGCACGGCGCCGGTCTCGGCATCGACGATCACGGTCGGACGCGTCGGCGAACCGCCGCGCAGGGTGTCGGCGAAGTACGACACGACGTAGGCCTTGCGCGCGCGGCCGGCGTCGTCGATATGGATCATCAGTTCGGCTTTCTCGTCGCGCGTGCGCATGAAGCCGACGCGGTTGCCGAGACCGGCGCTCTTGCCGGTGGCGAGCGCGCGATTGGCGTTGAGGCGCGGGCGACCGGCCGGAATTTCGGAGGCGAGGCCGTCGACCTTGCGGCCGAACAGCGTGCGCAGATTGCCGTTGGCGTCTTCGTTGACGATGACGTGCTCGCCGAAGATCGGCAGGCCGCGGAAGGTCTGCTGGTAGCGGTGGTTGCGTACGCCGAGGCTGCTCTTGCGATCGAGCAGGAACAGGCGCGAGTCGGCGTCCAGGCCGAGCGCGCGGGCGTGACGGGTGTGGACCATGTCGGCGCTGCCGTCGGCGGCGATGGACGCATTCGCGCGCTTCGCGGTGGCGATGTCGGAGCGGTGCAGATCGGACCGGGTCGCCGCGGAGGCGCCGGTGGCGAACATCGCCAGTGCGGTCGCACCGGCCAGAACATTCAGATACGCGTATCGATTCACAACTTCTCTCCCTGATGATGCGATTTGAGTTGGAAAGCCGTCACTGCACTCGGAACCCGTTGCATGCGGTTGCCCCCGCATTCCCCGCATTCCACCGGCACACGCGCTCTACGACCGGCGCTGCCCCATCGGGTCTGGTCGGTCGAAAGGCATGCCCCTGTGGCGTCGCCCTGCTCAGCCCCCTGACGGGCGACTGAATGGACCCTAAGCGGAACTGACGCGTTGCGTCAACTGTTGACCCAGGCAGAAGCGCAGCCGTCGCGCTGAAGGCGACACGGCGTCAAGGAAATCGCGATTCCGGGAGCTTTTAATGTGACGAAAATCACGTTCGTACGCAGATGATGAACGCATGAATACGTATTCTGGTGCGTCGCACCATCGATTCGCGCCAAGACGCAGGCCCGGCAGACGGGTTCATCCGTTACGCGCGCGATTGCGGCGCATCCCATGCGCGCCGTCGAAGCGAAGGGTTTTCAGTGCCCGCCGCGAATGCCCAATGCCGAGCCCGACACGGCGATGAGCGGCGAAGCAGACCGCGGGCCCGGGATCGCGACACCGGACCCGGGCCGTCAGAACATTCCGGTTTCGAGCCGGGCGACCTCGGACATCATGTTCCGGCTCCACGGCGGATCGAACACCAGTTCGACATCGGCCTCGGCGACCGTGGGAATCATCTCCAGCTTGCCGCGCACGTCGTCGACGAGCACCTCGCCCATGCCGCAGGCGGGCGCGGTCAGGGTCATGCGGATCTCGACCCGACGCTCGCCGTCCTCGCGGCGCACCACCGCGGCTTCGTACACCAAACCGAGATCGACGATGTTGATCGGGATTTCCGGGTCGAAACAGGTGCGCAGTTGCGCCCAGACCAGCTTCTCGACTTCGTCGTCGCTGGCGCCTTCGGGCAGTTCGATCGGCGCGGGAGGCTCCTTGCCGATGGCGTCGGCGTCCTTGCCGGAGATCCGCATCAGATTGCCCTCGACGAACACCGTCCAACTGCCGCCGAGCGCCTGGGTGATGTAGCCGACGCTGCCCGCGGGCAAGGTGACGGCTTCGCCCTGCGGCACCAGGACGGCGTCGCAGTCGCGTTCGAAACGGACGGGTTCACTGCTGCGGGAATACACGGCGGCGTGGGCGCGCCGCGGCGGCGGCGTCGAGCGAGAACGGGGCGACAGTGTACCGGAGCCGCTGACGGTCATGTCCGTGGGTTATAAAGGAGACAGACAACGCCGGCCCGGCCCGGCGACACCAGGGAAGGGGTGCCCCGGTGTCGCATCGTTCCCAACGCCTCATGGAGAGTGCTCCACATGTTCCGAAACGCCCACGCGACGCGGCCGCTGCGCCGCGCCCATCTGTCGGTGGCCCTCGCGGCCGCCCTGGCCGCGGGCGCGGCCCTGCCCGCCCTCGCCCAGGATGCACCGCAAGCCCCCGCGCCGGACGGCGCCGGCGAGCTGGACCGCATCGTCGTCACCGCTCAGAAGCGCGAACAGCAGATCGAGGACGTGCCGATCGCGATCAACGCCTATTCGGGCGAATTCCTGCAGGCGCAGGGCATCCAGGACTACGGCGATCTCGGCAATCTGGTCCCCGGCCTGGAAGTGCAGACCCAGAGCGTGAGCAATCCCAGCATCTCGATCCGCGGCATCACCGCCGACCTCGACGATCCGACCCAGGAGCCGCGCATTTCGCTGTTCCAGGACGGCGTCTCGATCAGCCGCTCGCGCGGCTCGTCGGTGGAGATGTTCGACATGGAGCGCGTGGAAGTGCTGCGCGGCCCGCAGGGCACGCTGTTCGGCCGCGCCGCCGAAACCGGCGCGATCCACCTGATCCAGAACAAGGCCCGCAGCGGCACCTCCGGCGGCTTCGAACTGGGCGTCGGCAGCGACGACCAGCGCCGTTTCACCGGCCATTACAACACCGACCTCGGCGAGAACGTGCAGGGCCGCATCGCGGCGTTCTACGAGACCCGCGACGGTTACGTCGAGAACCTCGACGGCGGCACCCTGCAGGGCAAGGACACCCGCGCGCTGCGCGGCGCGCTGCATTTCGACATCGGCGAGAACAGCGGTGTCGACGTGATCCTCAACTACCAGAAGGACACGCCGCCGGGCACCGGCTTCCGCAGCCAGGTGATCCCGAACCTGCAGGGCAGCCTCGACCCGTACACCGCGAACGCGCAGCGCGGCGACGATCTCGGTACCGACCGCGAGGTCTACGGCGTCACCGCGCTCGGCGACTTCGTGTTGAGCGAAAACTGGACGCTGTCGACCATCACCGGCTGGCGCCGCTACGAAGGCCTCGACAAGTTCGACGCCGACGGTTCGCAGGCCGACCTGATCGAATTCGACGAGCGCGCCGACGGCCGCCAGTTCAGCCAGGAGGTGCGCTTCAATTTCGACAACGGCGGCAAGTTCACCGGCTTCGTCGGCGGTTCGTATTTCGACGAAACTTCCAAGCGCGATCTCGATTACCAGGCCGACGAACGCCAGCTGTATGCGCTGCTGTCGTCGCAGATCAATACCAACACCGCGGCGCTGCTCGGCCCGGCGCTGGCCAATCTCTACTTCCCGATCGTGCCGCTGCTGAATCCGAATGCGACACCGAACATCTCCGTCGTTTCGACCTGGCTGCCGGTCCCGGGCCTGGTCGCGCCGACGCCGACGAATCCGGCCGGTTTCCTCGCGGTACCCCTGAACCCGGATCATCGCGAGACCTTCGGCAACGATGTCGACATCCGCGCGATCGAGTTGTTCGCCGACGGCACCTGGCAGTTCAACGACCAGTGGTCGCTGACGCTCGGCCTGCGCGGCTCGCACGAATCGGTCGAATACGGCTATTTCTCGCGCGGCGGCAACGCATCCAGCCTGGGCTTCCTGCTCTCCGGTCGCGGCACGCCGGCCTGCGGTGCACCGCCCTGCAACAATCTCCTGTTCCCGGCCACCGCCGGTCGCCTCAGCGCGAACGACAGCTACACCTCCTGGGTCGGCCGCGCCGTGCTCGGCTACAAGCTGTCCGACACCATCAACACCTACGCCAGTGTGTCCCGCGGCCGCCGGCCGGACATGATCAACGTCAGCGACCTCGGCATCGAGGAAATTCCGGCGGAAATCGTCCTGAGCTACGAGTTGGGAATGAAGGGCTCGGCCGCCGATGGCCGCTTCGTCTACGACCTGTCGCTGTTCTATTACGACTACAACGACTTCCAGGCCTCGGTGCAGAACGACACCCCGCCGCCGTTCTTCGTCACCACCAACGCCGGCAAGGCGCATGCGCTGGGTTTCGAAGCCTCGCTGTTCGGCCGATTCAGCGACAACGTGAACGGCTGGTTGAACTATGGCTACATCGACGGCGGCTTCAACGCCTTCGACGACGACGGCACCTACCAAGAACTCGCCGGCAACCGTTTCCGGATGACGCCGAAGCAGTCGTTCTCGCTCGGCCTGGACTGGAGCATTCCGCTGCAGAACGGCGACAGTCTGTACCTGCGCCCGAGCTACAACTGGCGTGGCCACGTGTATTTCGAGGACGAGAACCAGCCGGGCATCGAGCAGGACGGCTACGGCCTGTTCAACCTGCGCGCCGGCTGGCGCTTCGCCGAGCGCTGGGAAGTGGGCGTGTGGGGCAACAACCTCGCCGACAAGGAATACCTGACCGACGCCGGCAACACCGGCCTGCTGTTCGGCATTCCGACCGTGATCGCCGGCGCCGACCGCAGCTACGGCGTGACCCTGCGCGCGAAGTTCTGATCGCGCGCAGGACGTCGCCGGCCTCGACGGCCGGCCGCTACGCGCGGCCCGCCGTCGGCCTTTCCGCGAACCCGCACGTGACCTCCGGCGGGTTCGCGTACGGGCCCGGCTCCGCTACTCTGTCGCCATGACCGCATCCCCCACTTCTCCGGTCGCGCCGCGCACGCGCGTCGTCGCGCCCGCGCTGCTGCTTCTGCTCGGTATTTTCGGCATGAGCGCGATCTGGACGCTGCTGGCGCTGATCGTGGACCGCCAATGCGCATGGGTCGCGGTCATCGCCGCCGCGGATCTCGCGCTCTTGCTGCGTCTCGCCCACGCCGCGCCCGGCATGCCGCGTGCGTTCGCGGCGCTCGGCGCGACCTTCACCACGGTGGTGATCTCGAACTGGACCATCGCCGCCACCCAGATGGGCGGGCCGATGGGACTGCCGCTGGTCGATTCCGTGCAGCGGCTCGGCACCGATCACGCGCAGACCCTGATGCTGCTGGCCAATCAACCCGCCGAGTGGGCGTGGTATGCGGTCGCGGCGATCGTGGCGCTGTGGCTGGGACGCTGAGTCGATCTCACCCGCCGCGTGGCGCCGTGTTGCGCCTGACACCGTCGCGTATCGCGACTGCGCCGATGGCAGGGCCACTCATACGTCGTCGATGAATCCGTAATCCTTGTAGGTGTCCCAGATCGACTTCATCAGCACGAAACCCGGGCTGAAGGTATTTTCGCGATCGATCCTGCCGATTTCGGATTCCCACTGCATGCGCATCAGTCGCAGGCCCTGGAAGGCATCGATCTTCGCGCAGCCCATGCTCCATTGGGCGAAATGGCGTTCGCCGGTCTCGATCGCCTGCAGCACCACGACATCCTCATGCCTGCGGTCGGCCGCGATGCGCTCGAACAAGGCATCCACTTCGTCGCCCCCGCCTTCGAGGCACTGCACGAACATGCCTTCCGAATAGAACAGCACGCCGGTGATCCCCAACTGCTGGTTTCTTTCGCGGGCCCGGTACAACAGTGAGACCAGGCCCAGGCCATCGAACGAGAACACCTGACGGCTCGCATAAACCAATTGTTTGATGGGCATCGGCACTCTCCGGTTCTCGCCATGGACGGGTCGGTGCGGCGCGCGGCCCCGCATCGCCATCATAGGCCGACGGTACCGCAGCGCGGCCATCACCGGTCTCAGTTCACGGAGGTCCGGCATGGGCATGCGGCGCGTGCCGGATGACGAGCGCTCCGCGCGCGCCCCCACGCAGATCGCGAGACGCCATGGCGCGATTCCCGGAGGCACAATGCCCATGCCCGCAACCGATCTGCCTCACCGGAACCGATTCCATGCGCGACCCCCGCTACGACATCCTGTTCACGCCGATGCGGATCGGACCCGTGACCGCGAAAAACCGGTTTTTCCAGGTCCCGCACTGCAACGGCATGGGGCATGCGATGCCGTTGGCGCACGCGGCGATGCGCGAAACCAAGGCCGAAGGCGGCTGGGCGGTGATCGCGACCGAAGAATGCGAGATCCATCCGTCCGGCGATGTCTCGCCCTATGTCGAAGCCCGGCTGTGGGACGACCGCGACATCCCCGCCCTCGCCCTGATGTGCGACCGGGTCCACGCGCACGGCGCGCTCGCCGCGGTGGAACTCACCCACAACGGCCCGACCGCATCGAATCTGTATTCGCGGGAAGTGCTGATCGCGCCCTCGCACCAGCCTTCGAAGTACGGCTATCCGGCGCAGGCGCGGGCGATGGACCGGCAGGACATCGCGAACTATCGGCGCTGGCATCGCGACGCCGCGATCCGCGGCATGCGCGCGGGCATGGACATCGTGTACGTCTACGCCGCGCACGACCTGTCGCTGGCGATGCATTTCCTGCAGCGCCGACGCAACCATCGCAGCGACGAATACGGCGGCACGCTGGAGAATCGCGTGCGCCTGTTGCGTGAAGTGCTGGAGGACACGAAGGACGCGGTCGGCCATCGCTGCGCGGTGGCGATCCGCTTCGCCACCGAGGAACTGCTGGGGCCGGGCGGCGTCGAACGCGCGGAAGCGCAGGACATCGTCGGCATGCTCGCGGAGATTCCGGACCTCTGGGACGTGAACGTCGCCGCCTGGTACAACGATTCGGTGCCATCGCGGTTCGCGCCGGAAGGCGCGCAGGAGCCCTTCATCGATTTCGTAAAGAAGACCACGAGCAAACCGGTGGTCGGCGTCGGCCGTTTCACCTCGCCGGACACGATGGTGTCGCAGATCCGCCGCGGCGTGATCGATTTCATCGGCGCGGCCCGGCCCTCCATCGCGGATCCCTTCCTGCCGAAGAAGATCGAGGAAGGCAGGATCGACGACATCCGCGAGTGCATCGGCTGCAATCTCTGCGTTTCCGGCGACAACACCATCACCCCGATCCGCTGCACCCAGAACCCGACCATGGGCGAGGAGTGGCGCAAGGGCTGGCATCCGGAAACGATCGCGCCCGCGAAGGTCATCGTCGGCAAGTCGGCGGCCAAGGTGCTGGTGATCGGCGGCGGCCCTGCGGGTCTGGAAGCGGCGCGCGCGCTCGGTCAGCGCGGTTACGAGGTGCATCTGGCCGAAGCGCGGCGCGAACTCGGCGGCCGCGTCACCCGCGAAGCGCGGCTGCCCGGCCTGGCGGAATGGGCGCGCGTGCGCGACTGGCGGATCGGACAGATCAGGAAGATGCCGCGCGTCGCCACGTATCTCGATTCGGCGCTGACCGCGCAGGACGTGCTCGACTTCGGCGCGGAGCACGCGATCGTCGCCACCGGCTGCCGCTGGAGGCGCGACGGCGTCGGCCGCAGCCATGGCGAGGCGATTCCCGGCTTCCTCGACAATCCCGCCGTGTTCACCCCCGACGACATCATGGACGGACGTCTGCCCGACGGGCCGGTCGCGATCTACGACGACGACTATTTCTACACCGGCAGCACCATCGCCGAGGCGCTGCGCAGGGCGGGGCGCGAGGTGGTCTACGTCACGCCGGACGACACCGTCGCCTCCTGGAGCGCGAACACGCTCGAATACCGGCACATCCAGTGGCGGATGGCCGAACTGGGCATCGAGCAGATCGTCTCCCACGCCATCGTCTCGTTCGCGGACGGCGCACTTGAACTCGAACAGGTCTGGAGCGGCCGGCGGCGCCGGCTCGATTGCGCCGCCGTGGTGACGATCACCTCGCGCCTGCCCGAGGATGCGCTGTATCACGCATTGACGGGGCGCGAAGCCGACCGGGCCGATGCCGGCGTGCGCACCGTCGTCCGGATCGGCGACGCGCTGGCTCCGGGGCTGATCGCCCACGCGGTCTACGCCGGACACCGCTACGCGCGCGAGCTGGACGAGCCACCGCAGGGCGAGGTGCCGTTCAAGCGCCACTTCCATACGCCCCTGGAAACCGACCTGCTTCGCCCGGGCGACTGAGCGTATTCCGGCCGGGGCATGGTCCGAACGGCCGATTTGCGGCACTGCAACATGAGTCGCATAATCCGGCGGTCATCGCCCGCCCCGCCGCCAGACCCGGCGGCCCGGGCCTGTCACGACCCTTGCCGCCGCAGCGGGGCTGCGCGGCCGCCATGCTTCTCCCATCACGGAGTTCCACATGTCCGACATCGTCATCGTCGGTGCCAAGCGCACCGCCATCGGTTCCTTTCTCGGCCAGTTCACCGGCGTCCCCACCCCGACCCTCGGCGCCGCGGCCATCGCCGGCGCGCTGGACCACGCCGGCGTCGCGCCGGACCAGGTCGACGAAGTCATCATGGGCTGCGTGCTGCCCGCAGGCCTCGGCCAGGCCCCGGCCCGCCAGGCCGCGCTCGCCGCGAAGATCCCCACTGCCGCCGGCTGCACCACCATCAACAAGGTGTGCGGCTCGGGCATGAAGGCGATCATGTTCGCCCACGACCTGGTCAAGGCCGGCTCGGCCCGCATCGTCGTCGCCGGCGGCATGGAATCGATGACCAACGCCCCGCACCTGCTCAACGCCTCCCGCACCGGCATCCGTTACGGCAGCGGCGAACTGCTCGACCACATGGCCTGGGACGGCCTGACCAATCCTTACGACAAACAGGCCATGGGCGTGTTCGGCGATGCCGCGTGCGCCAAGTACGGTTTCGACCGCGCGGCGGTCGACGCCTATTCGGCGGAAAGCGTCGCCCGGGCCCAGAAGGCGATCGCCGGGGGCGCATTCAAGGATGAGATCGCACCGGTTACGGTGGTTACGCGGAAGGGCGAAAGCGTCGTCGACACCGACGAGGAGCCGGGCAAGATCGACCCGTCGAAGATCCCGACCCTGCGCGCCGCGTTCGGCAAGGACGGTGTGCTCACCGCCGCATCCTCTTCGAAGATTTCCGATGGCGCAGCCGCGACGATCGTGATGTCGAGCGACGAAGCGACGCGACGCGGACTGCAACCGCTCGCGAAGATCGTCGCGCACGCGACGCATGCGCAGGCGCCCGAATGGTTCACCACCGCGCCGGTGACCGCGATCGCGAATGTGCTGGAAAAAGCGGGCTGGAACGTGGGCGACGTCGATCTGTTCGAAGTCAACGAAGCGTTCGCGTGCGTCGCGATGGCGCCGATGCGGGATCTCGGCATCGCGCACGAGAAGTTGAACATCCGCGGCGGCGCATGCGCGCTCGGACATCCGATCGGCGCCAGCGGCGCGCGTCTGGTGGTGACGCTGATCGCGGCGCTGCGCGCCACGGGCGGCAAGCGCGGCGTCGCTTCGTTGTGCATCGGCGGCGGAGAAGCCACCGCGATCGCGCTGGAACTCCCATAAGACCTTGTAACGGACAAAGCGGATGAAACCGGCCACGGCCGCTTGACAGCCGTTCCCGGCTTGTCATCATGGAGCCCAAGACGCCTGCGGGCGTCCCAGCGAACGCACTACCCACCCATTCACGAGGATCGACATCATGACCATGAACAAGGCTCTGCTCGCCCTGGCCCTGGGCTTCGCCCTGACCGCCTGCACCAACAAGGACCAGGCCGCCGATTCCGCCGCCGAAGCCGCCGAAGCCTCCACCGAAGCGACCGAAGCCGCCGGTGAAGCCGCCGCTGCCGGCGACAGCGCCGCCGCCGACGCCGCCCAGGCCGCCGCCGAATCGGCCGCCGCCGCCGCCGACGCCGCGACCGCCCAGGCCGCCGACGCTGCCGCTGCCGGCACCGCCGCTGCCGGCGACGCCGCTGCCGATGCCGCCGAACAGGCCGCCGACGCTGCCGAGTCCGCCGCCGATGCCGCGGGCGAAGCTGCCGACGCCGCCAAGAAGAACTGATTCAGTCGACCGGTTCAGTCGGGCTTCACATCGCTGAATTGGTTGCTACAATGAGGAAGCCGCAATGATCCATCTGCGGCTTTTTCATGGTGCTGGCAAGCACCAAGTAAGTCAGTGAACGAACACAAGCCGGCTCCCGCCGGACTGCCACGCGCACTGGCGTTGCCTGACCCCTGTTTTTTCAGACAACTCCTTTGGAGAAAAGCATGAACACGAAGCTTTACGTCCTCCTCGCCGCCGGCGTCCTCGCTCTGTCGGCTTGCAACAAGGCCGAAGAAACCGCTGACGCCACCGCCGAAGCCACCGCCGAAGCCGCCGACGCCACCGCCGACGCCGCTGCCGCCGCTGGCGACGCCGCTGCCACCGCCGCCGACGCCGCTGGCGACGCCGCTGCCGCCGCTGGCGACGCCGCCGCCGCCGCTGGCGACGCCGCTGCCGCTGCCGCCGACGCCGCTGCTCCGGCCGACGCCGCTGCCGCTCCGGCCGACGCCGCCGCTGCTCCGGCCGACGCCGCTGCCGCTCCGGCTGCCGAAGAAGCCAAGAAGTAATTCTTGCTTCGAAGGTTGTACCCGAAAGACCCGCTTCGGCGGGTCTTTCTTTTTGGCTCGTCGACCCGCTTCGGCGGGTCTTTCTTTTTGGCTCGTCGACCCGCTTCGGCGGTTTTTTCTTTTTGGCTCGTCGACCCGCTTCGGCGGTTTTTTCTTTTTTGCCTCGACGACCCGCTCCGGCGGGCTTTTCTTTTTTTGGCTCGACGACCCGCTTCGGCGGATGTTTGCTTTACGGGACTCGATACACCGTCGAGGCGAAACGTCGATGGCGGGTCACCGACCGGGCGGACAGGCCCCGCCGCCGGAACCCTCGTGCTCATCGTGCACGGATCGTGCGGATTGACCGCGCCAGCCATGCAGTTCGCAACCAGTGGTGCGACGGCCTCGGGCGCTCTAGTATCTGCGGCGCGACGAGGGGGGATCGGCGTCCCGGGCGATGAACGCCGTGACCGACGATCCCGAGACCCGCAGCCGCCCCGCACATTCACTGCACTGGAGAATCACCATGAACCGCCAGCTCCTTGTTTTGCTCGCCGCGAGTGTGTTCGCCCTCTCGGCCTGCAAGAACGAAACCGAAACCGCCCAGAACGAAGCCGCCGAAGCCGCAGCCGCGATGGATCAGGCCGGCGATGCCGCGGCCGATGCCGCCCAGGCCGCCGGCGATGCCGCCACCCAGAGCGTCGACGCCGCTGCCGCGGCCACCGGCGAGGCCGTCGGCGAAGCCACCGCCACCGTCGATGAAGCCGCCGACAAGGCCGCCGCCGCCGCCGCGGAAGCCACAGCCACGGCTGCGGACGCCACCGCCGATGCCGCGAACAAGATGGCCGACAAGGCCGACGCGATGGCCGACAAGGCGAATGCCGCCGCGGAAGAAGCCAAGAAGTAAGCTCGATCAGATCCAGACATTTCCGGGAGACCCGCCACGGCGGGTCTCTTTTTTGCGCCGGAAAGTTTTTTTACGCACGCACCACGAGCGAGCCGGTCAGCGCGCGCGGCGCAGCGGGTATCCTTGCCGTTCTCGACGATGAGCCCAAAGCGCCATGCCCGTGCTGAGTACCCGCCTCGATCCGCAGTCCCAGGAGTTCCGCGATACCGTCGCGTACCACCGCGAACTGGTCGCCGAACTGGATGCGCGCCTCGCGCGCGCGGCGGAAGGCGGCGGCGAGAAGGCCCGCAACAAGCACACCGAGCGCGGCAAACTGCTGGCGCGCGACCGCATCACCGCCCTGCTCGATCCTGGCTCGCCCTTCCTCGAAATCGCGCCGCTCGCCGCCGAAGGCATGTACGACGACGCGGCACCGGCCGCCGGCATGGTCTGCGGCATCGGCCGGGTGATGGGGAACGAAGTGGTGATCGTCGCCAACGACGCCACGGTGAAGGGCGGCACGTATTTCCCGATGACGGTGAAGAAGCATCTGCGCGCACAGCAGATCGCGCAGGAAAACAGGCTGCCGTGCCTCTATCTGGTCGATTCCGGCGGCGCGTTCCTGCCGCTGCAGGACGAGGTCTTTCCAGACCGCGAGCACTTCGGCCGGATCTTCTACAACCAGGCGCGGATGAGCGCCGAAAACATCCCGCAGATCGCGGTGGTGATGGGCAGTTGCACCGCCGGCGGCGCCTACGTGCCGGCGATGAGCGACGAGAGCGTGATCGTGAAGGAACAGGGCACGATCTTTCTCGGCGGCCCGCCGCTGGTGAAGGCGGCGACCGGCGAAGTGGTCGATGCCGAAGCGCTCGGCGGCGCCGACGTGCACACCAGCGTCTCCGGCGTGGCCGATCATTTCGCCGAGGACGACCGCCACGCGCTGCAGATCGCGCGCAATCTCGTCGGCAACCTCAACCGCCGCAAGACCCTGCCGGTCGCCGTGCGCGCATCCAGCGAACCGCGATATCCGGCCGAAGAACTGTACGGCATCGTGCCGAAGGACACCCGCCGCCCGTTCGACATCCGCGAAGTGATCGCACGCATCGTCGACGGCTCGGACTTCGACGAGTTCAAGGCGCGCTACGCGAAAACGCTGGTGACCGGTTTCGCGCATCTGCACGGCTATCCGATCGGCATCGTCGCCAACAACGGCATCCTGTTCGCCGAGAGCGCGCTCAAGGGCGCGCATTTCATCGAACTGTGCAATCAGCGCGGGATTCCGCTGGTGTTCCTGCAGAACATCACCGGCTTCATGGTCGGCCGCAAATACGAGAACGCCGGCATCGCGAAGGACGGCGCGAAGATGGTCACCGCGGTCGCCTGCTCCAGCGTGCCGAAGTTCACGGTGGTGATCGGCGGCAGCTTCGGCGCCGGCAATTACGCGATGTGCGGCCGCGCCTACGGTGCGCGCTTCCTGTGGATGTGGCCGAACGCGCGGATCAGCGTGATGGGCGGCGAACAGGCGGCGAGCGTGCTGTCCACGGTGCGCCGCGACGGCCTGGAAGCCGCCGGAAAAGTCTGGACGCCGCACGAGGAAGAAGCGTTCAAGGCGCCGATCCGCGAGCAGTACGAAACCCAGGGCAATCCCTACTACGCCACCGCACGCCTGTGGGACGACGGCGTGATCGATCCCGCCGATACCCGACGCGTGCTCGGCCTCGGCATTTCCGCATCGCTCAACGCACCGATCGAACCGGCCCGCTTCGGCGTGTTCCGGATGTGAGCCTCGCGATCCGGACCGCATCCCTCTCACCACAGTCCCACCACTCATGATCGTCGGCATCGACCTCGGCACCACCCATTCTCTCGTCGGCGCGTATTCGGAATCGGGCAGCCGGTTGTTCCCGAACGCGCTCGGCGATCTGCTGACGCCCTCGGTCGTCAGCGTCGACGGCGGCACCGTGCTCGTCGGCCAGGCCGCACGCGAGCGTCTGATCAGCCATCCTCACCACACCGTCGCCTCGTTCAAGCGCTGGATGGGCACCGCGCGCGAAACCCGACTCGGCGACCGCAGCTTCCGGCCCGAGGAACTGTCGGCGCTGGTGCTGCGCTCGCTGCTGGCCGACGCCGAAGCCGCGCTGGGCGAAAAGATCGAGGAGGCGGTGATCAGCGTGCCGGCGTATTTCTCCGATGCGCAACGCAAGGCCACGCGCACCGCGGGCGAGCTGGCCGGCGTGCGGGTCGAACGCCTGATCAACGAGCCCACCGCGGCGGCGCTGGCCTACGGTCTGCAGAACCGCGAAGGCGAAGGTCGCTTTCTGGTGTTCGATCTCGGCGGCGGTACCTTCGACGTCTCGATCCTCGAATGCTTCGACAACGTGTTCGAAGTCCACGCCAGCGCCGGCGACAACTTCCTCGGCGGCGAAGATTTCCTCGACGTGCTGGTGGAAGCCTTCTGCCAGGACAACCAGTTGCGGCAACCGGCGATTCCCGCACAGGAATACGGCCAGCTGCGGCGCCGGCTGGAACTGCTGAAGCGCGAACTCGGCGGCAGCGCGACGGCGCCGCTGCAGATGGCCATCGGTGGTCGCGACTATCTGTGGACGATCGACGAGGACCGCTTCGCGCGCCTGGCCGAACCGCTGGTGCAGCGCATGCGCACGCCGATCGAGCGCGCGATGCGCGACGCGAAACTGCAGCCCTCGCAACTCGACGAGATCGTGCTGGTCGGCGGCGCCAGCCGCATGCCGCTGGTGGCGCGCCTGGTGTCGCGGATGTTCGGCCGCCTGCCGCTGCGCCACGTGAACCCCGATCAGGCGATCGCGCTGGGCGCGAGCGTCGCCGCGGGCCTGAAATCGCGCGACGCCAAGCTCGAAGAGATCATCCTGACCGATGTTTGCCCCTACACGCTGGGCACGCAGATCGCGCGACGCGATCCGAACGGCCAGATCCACACCGGCTTCTTCCATCCGATCCTCCTGCGCAACAGCACGGTGCCGGTGAGCCGCGAGGATCAGTTCTACCCGATGCACGACAACCAGCAGAAGCTGACCATCGACATCTTCCAGGGCGAGAATCCGCTGGTCGCGAACAACATCAAGCTGGGCGAGATCACGATCGATCTGGACAAGCGCCGGCAGAACGACGAGAACGGCGTGACCGTGCGCTTCACCTACGACATCAACGGCCTGCTGCAGGTGGAAGTGACCGAGCATGCGAGCAAGCGCCGGCACGAACTGCTGCTGGAACAGAACCCGGGCCTGATGACGCCGGAGGAAATCCGCGCGCGGCTGGCCGCGCTCGCGGAACTGAAGGTGCATCCGCGCGAGCAGCAGGAAAACATCGCCGTGCTGGCGCGCGCGGAGCGCCTCTACGAGGAATTCCTGCACGAACGCGAGCGCCTGCAGGAATGGATCATGCATTTCCGCGCGATCCTCGACACCCAGGACAACACCCTGATCGCGCGCCATCGCGGGCAGTTCTCGGACGCGCTGGACGCGCTGGAAGCGCAGGGCTGAGCCACACGTACAGGGAGAGAACGCGATGAAGGACACCACGACTTCGACGGACCCGCAGGCACCGCACCAGAACGATGGCCCGGTGCGCAATACGCCGGCCGGGCCCGACTGGAGCCGGCTGGAATTCGCCCCCAGACGCAGGGACGATCCGTCGGACGAAATACCGCCGTCGATAGGGCGCGCCCTCATGGCTATCATGCGTTTTTTGATGTTGCGGACGTAGGCATGCACGACCCCCTGCATCGGCTGGGCATCGGGCCGGACGCCGACGAGCGCGCGATCAAGCGCGCCTACGCGGCGAAGCTGAGGATCACGCGGCCCGAGGAAGATCCACAGGGGTTCCAGGCGTTGAACGAGGCCTATCGGGCCGCACTCGCCTGGCGCAGCACGCACGATGCGGGCACGTTCGACGGTACGACAGCGCGCGATGCCGACGCGCAGGACTCGGCCCGGCCGACCGTCGTCGAATCCGCAGACGACAGCGCCGACGACGAATCTTCCGCGCCCGAACCGACGCCCGAGGTCGTGTCGCACTCGCCCGCCGAAACCGCGCCGCCGTCACCTCCCGCATCCGCCGACGATGCGAACGAAAACGATGACCCGCACGAAAGCGGAGAAGAAGAAGCAGTCGAGGGCGAAGAAGAAGGCGAAGCGTTCGATGTGGAGCGGTTCTTCGACGACTGCTTCGCGGCCGCGCACGATGGCGACCCGCGGGTGATCGATCGCTGGCTCAACGCGCAGCCGATCCTGTGGTCGCTGCAACACAAGGCGACGATCGGGCACTGGCTGCTGCGCGCGATGCACGAGCACACACCGCCGATGCCGGAGCGCAATTTCGACCGCATCGCCGAGTTCTTCGGCTATCACGAACTGCACGGCGGCTACGACCCGCTGGCGCTGCAGGGCCTGCGCACGCGGGTCAACGACGCATGGCGCGCGGCGCGGCAAGCGGCGGCCTACGCGCCGGCAACGGCGCAGCCCCCGGGCCGCGACTCGCCGCACCGGCCGACGCAAGCCGATATCGAACAGGAGCGGCGCGAGGCCGCGTACATGCGTCGCCTCCTGCATCAGCATCGCCATCTGGTGGAGCCGCCGAGCCTGCTGCGCAATCTGCGATTGGCACTGAATCTGAAGCATCCGGCCGCCGTGCGTGCGCTGCTGCTCGACAATCCTCATGGCGGCCTCGACGCGCTGCCGCAGCGGATCCGGCGCGATCAGATCGCATTCTGGCTCGCGGTGGACGACGACCGCCGCTGGACCCGTCCTCGCGTGCTGGTCGCGCTGACGCGCTGTCTCGCGCTCGCGCTGCCGATCTTTCCGCTGATGCTCGTGCTGCTGATGCAGGAAGCGCCCGAAGCGGGCCTGACCGCGACGATCGCGTTGAAGGCCGTCCTCTATCCGTTCGCGATACTGGCGTCGGGCTGGCTGACGGTCGCCGCGCTGAAAGGGTTCCTGTATTGGCAGGCCGGCCCCGATCCTGCCGGCGGATGGCTGCGACGTGTGCACGCCATGGCCGTGCCGCTGCTCGCGGCGGGCTCGATCGCATCGCTGCTGCTGGAAGGTCGACCGCCATGGTCGTTCCCGATCGGCGTGGTCGCCGCGTGGACGGCGTTCGCACGGTGGTCGCGGAGAAAGCCCGGCGCCGACGGCGCATGGCAAGCGCATCCCTTCATCGTGACCATGGTCCTGTCGATCGTGGCGTTGCCGTTCGTCGTCCAGAACAAGCCCCCATCGATCGTATCGCTCGCGCTGGCGGCGCTGCTGCTGTGGGGCCACGACCTGATCCGTCAGCGGCGCGGACGATGATGACCGCAGGCTGCGCCGTATCCGCGGAGACGCGGCCATGAACTGGGCCATGCGCCGCCTCGGCCTGCGCGCCGATGCCGACGAACGCGCGGTCAAGCGCGCGTACGCGGCGAAACTGAAAACGACGCGTCCGGAAGACGATCCGGAAGGCTTCCAGTCGCTCAACGAAGCCTATCGGGCCGCGTTGCTCTGGGTGCAGTCGAGGCCCGCGCAAACGGATGTCGAGGACGATGTCGAAGCCGACGATGCGGACGCGGACGCCAGCGATCTGCCTGCCGATCTGCCTGCAAGCGTGGCGGCCGAACTGCGGAACATCGACGCCCGGCTCGAAGCGGCGCGGGCGCTGCCGGATCGCGCGCAGGCGAACGACACCACGGCCTTCGATGCGTCCGCGGGCATGGCCACGTTCACGCATGTCGAGGCGCAGCTCGACGACGCGGACACGTTCGCGCCCGACACCTTCCTCGAAGAATGCATCGCGCTGGCGGTGCGCAGCCGCGACGGCGATCTCGAACGTTGGCTGCATGCGCAGCCGGCGCTGTGGTCGCTGACGCGCAAGGCGGAGATCGCGCGATGGCTCCTGCATCGTCTGGAGGCGCAACGCCCGCCGGTGCAGGACCGGCGCTTCGATGTCATCGCGGACTTCTTCGGGCTGCTCGATCTGAACGGCGGCTACGACGCTTACACGATCCATCGCCTGCGCCATCGTCTGCATCTGGCCTGGGAAGTGCAGACCCGGCAGATGCGCGCGCTGGCCGAACGCACCGGGCAGGACGGCGGCAGCGTGGCCGCCAACCTGCGGCAGACCGGGCGGATTCTGCGGCAGATCACGCGGCCACTGCGGTGGCCGCAGGCGCTGTGGGCGGGGCTGATGCCCGGTTACCCCACCGCGGTGCGCAAATTCCTGCGCCATCTGGACTACGGCGATCTCGACGATCTGCCGCCGCCGATCCGCGAGGATCAGGTCGAGTTCTGGGACGCCGCGGGGGATCGCGAACGTCTGTCGACACCGCGCTGGGCGGTATCGGTGGCGCGGCTGTTCGCCTACACGGCATCGATCGCCGCGCTCTACGCGGGGCTGTCGTCGATCCTGCAGCGCGGCGCGCGCGGCGGCGATGCCATCCTTCCTCTGTCATGGTCCGGATTCGCGGCCACGACCTTCGCCGCGCTCGCGGCGATATGGCTGGGCTACCTTGGATATCGCGGTTTCGCGCGCTGGCAGTCGCTGCGCGACGAGGAGGCGCCGCGCGCATGGCAGTTGCGCGTCGCCGCGATCCCGCTGCTGATCGCGCTGGCGATGGGCCTGCTGTGGGCCGCGCCGGGCGACGGCGTCGTCGCCGGCGTGCTGGTCGGTCTGTTGCTGGTATTCGCGGGCATGGGCGCCTGGGTCCGCCATCGCGAACGCAGCGGCCCGCCGCTCGGTCGCCATATCGGTGTCTGGCGAGGCGCATTCCTGTTGTTGATGGCGCGCACCGCCGGCGACGCGTTCGGCTGGTACGGGGATGCGGGATTCCTCGCATTGTTCGCCGCAGCCGCGCTGTCGATATGGGCCAAGGACCTCTGGATCCAGCGGCGCACGCGCCGGCAGGGATGAGCGCCGGAGAGCGACCGCCGCGGTTGCCAACGGATGCGTCGGATGCCCGCATGGGTTCATGAACGCCAGACAAATCCGGCCGATCGCAGCCTCGGCGATTCTGCTGCGCCAGTCACACCGATGCCATCGCCCCGGCGATAAGGTGGGAAGTCCTGCCGCAAGTCGACGGCGCCACCGGAGCCCCCAACCCCATGGCCATCTTCAACCAGTCCTCCCCCAGCAAGAAAGACGCCGCGCCCGTCGCCGATACGCCCAGTTTCGCGGCGCGAGAGGCCACGACACCGACCGCGAACACCGATTTCTCGCCCGCCACGTTTCCGCGCGGTGGCGCCGCACCGGAACCCGCGCCGGTCGCGAAGGAATCGCTGATCGCCGCCGACCTCACCATCGAAGGCAAGATCGAAGGTTCCGGCCACGTCCGCATCGCCGGCAAGTTCAAGGGCGACGTCAACGTGCAGGGTGACCTGTCGCTGGAGCGCGGCGCCAAGCTCAACGGCGCGGTGAGCGCGAAGAAGGTCGTGATCGCCGGCGAGCTGGAAGGCAACATCAAATCCGCGGCGCGGGTCGAGATGCTCGACACCTCCGTGCTGATCGGCGACATCAAGGCCGGCACCTTCACGGTGGCGGCGGGGGCGAAGATCCGCGGCAACATCGATTGCGGTTGGGACACCAGCGGCGCGCAGACGTCGAGCGCCAGGTCGGAGCCGGCTTCCGAAGCATGAGTACGCGCCCGGGCACCGCGGGCGCCACCCGCGAGTGCCCGCACTGCAAGGCGACCATCCTCGAAAGCGCGGTGATCTGTCCCGCGTGCAAGCACTATCTGCGCTACGACTCGGACGCGCGCCCGGCCAAGCCGGACCAGACGCCGCTGCAGGTCGAAGGCACCATCCGCCACCCGCCGGATGGCGAGCCCTGGGAATACTCGGTGGTCGTGGTGATCCGCGACGAGCGCGGCCACGAAGTCGCGCGCAAGGTGGTCGGCGTCGGCGCGATGCACCCCGGCGACGAGCGCAGCTTCAGTCTCTCGGTGGAAATTTTCGAAGCCAAGGGCGCGAAGGCGCGCAAGCACTGATCTTGTCGGCGATGACCGGCAGGCGACGCGCCGGCCGCTTTGACCGCTCAAGCGAACGACCGCGCCCGGCGCCTCGGATCAGGCCTGGATTGACATCCCTCGCGCGCGCGCCGAAAGTCGAACGGTCTCCGCGGCCGGACGCCCGAATATCGCCGTCCGCCCCACCTGCGGCGACGCCCGTCAACAGCAGGAGAGCAGAAGGTGAGCAAATCATTGATCGACGAGATCGGCCGCGAACGCGCCGAAGGTCTCATGGCGGAAGCGGTGCAGGATGCGGTCGAAAAGGCCGCCGCGCTCGGGCTGCCTCAGGTGGTCCGCGTCAACGGCGCCTGGTGCAGGCGCTATCCCGACGGACGGATCGAACCGATCGAGGAGCAATGAGCCATGGAAGATTTCGACGGCAGGGAAGAGGCCGCCAGACCGAAGATGGTGGTGCTGGCCGGGCCCAACGGCTCCGGCAAGAGCACGGTCACGAAGGGCCTGATGGAAGACCCGCACTTTCCGAAGGATCGCTACGTCAACGCTGACGATATCGCGAAGAAGCTCGAGAAACCGATCGCGGACGAACAGACGCGCAGGGAATACGCCCGCGTGATCGAACCGAACATGCCCGAACTGCCGCTGCTCGGGAAAGTCTGGTACATGGGCTCGCGGATGAGCGAGGACCAGATCGCCACCGAACTGGGCCGCGGCGTCAGCAACGTCGACCAGCGCAACGGCTTCGCGGCGATCCTGGCCGACGACGCGCGCAAGGCCGAACTCCGCGGCGGCCACGACTTCGCGTTCGAGACCGTGATGTCGACGCAGGGCAAGCTGGCGATGTTCGACGAGGCCAGAGGCAAGGGCTACGACGTCGACATGGTGTTCGTCACCACCGAAAGCGCCGTCATCAACCAGCAGCGCGTGCTCAACCGCGTCGCCCAGGGCGGTCACGCCGTGGATCCGGACAAGATCGCGGAACGCTACAACCGCGCGATGCACATGCTGCCGGCCGCGCTGCAGATGGTCGAAACCGCGAGCGTGTACGACAACTCCTTCCACACGCCGGTGCTGATCGCGAAGAAGGAGCGCGGCGAGATCGTGTTTCCGGAAGTGACCATGCCGACCATGGAAGACATGCAGAAGCGTCCGGAACTGCGCAAGGAAGGCGCGCTCGGCGCCTGGTACGTCAGCTCGATGTGGCAGAGCGACTGGGCCGAAGCGCGGGAAGGCATCACCGGCCTGCAGACCAGGATCCGCGAAAGCGTGCAGGCGCAGCAGCAGGATTTCGACACTCTGCACGATCGCTACGCCAAGGCGGACAAGCCGATGGGGCGCGCCGATATCCAGAACGGCAGTGAGACGGCCGGACGCGTGGTCGAAGTCACCGACCGGCACGTGCTGCAGTTCGATCGCGAAAACGGCCGCTACGTCGCGCATGACCGCACTCTGCTGACCCCGAGCGTGATCGCGAACCTGCAGGACGCGCAGCAGACCGGCAAGGACGTGACGATCGCCTACAACTACGGCCCCGACAGCAAGCTGGTCGACCAGAACAAGACCCTGCACAAGACGCCCGAACTCACCCAGGCTTCGCTGGATCAGTATCTGTTCGACCCCAGCTCGCGCGAAGAGCCGAAGCCGCGGCAGATGTGACGCCTCAGCGGCCGCGTCCGTTGCGGGCGCGGCCGCAGTCGCAGTCGCGAAGAGACGATCAGCGGCCGCGCGGCTCGCAGCCGTTGCAGCCGCCGCAGCCGTCGGCAGTGGACACGGGCATCGGTGCGAGGCGCTTGCCGAACGCGCGCAGCCAGGCGGGCCGGCCTTCGCGCAGCAGCGGCAGCGCGAGCGCGATGCGCAGACGTCGCGCGGCGCCCGGCGCCTGTTTGCGGAACACCACCCACGCGCTGGCGACGACCGCCAGCGCGACCACGATGTACTGCAGCGTCAGCGACAGTTGCGGCGACATGCTCAGCCCGCGCCCAGCGCGACCGCCAGCTGATACGTGAACAGCGACGCCAGATACGCCAGCGCGAACAGATAGCCGGCCGCGAAGCTCATCTGCTTCCACGAGTTGGTTTCCCGCTTGATCGTCGCCAGGGTGGAGATGCACATCGGCGCGTAGATGTACCAGACCAGCAGCGACAGCGCGGTGGCCAGCGACCAGTCCTGCGCGACCAGCGGCGCCAGCGCCTGCGCGGCCATGTCGTCGTTCGTCGCCGCGACCGCGTAGACGGTCGCCAGCGACGATACCGCCACCTCGCGCGCGGCGAGTCCCGGAATCAGCGCGATGCAGATGCGCCAGTCGAACCCCAGCGGCGCGAACACGACGGTCATGGCATGACCGATGCGGCCGGCGAAGCTGTAGTCGATGGCCGGGCCGGTGGCGTCCGCGGGCGCGCCGGGAAACGACAGCAGGAACCACAGCAGGATGGTCAGCGCGAGGATGATGCCGCCGACGCGCTTGAGGAAGATCATCATCCGTTCCCACAGGCCGATCAGCAGATCGCGCGGATTCGGTACGCGATACGACGGCAGTTCCAGCAGCAGCGCATGCTCGCCCCTGTCCCGGCGCCAGCGCTTCATCACCATCGCCACCAGCAGCGCGCTGATCACCGCCGCCGCGTACAGGCCGAACAACACCAGCCCCTGCAGATTGAACACGCCGCCGACCTCGCGCTGCGGCACGA
Organism: uncultured Lysobacteraceae bacterium; assembly: GCA_946480825.1. Next base: position 22,077 of record CAMLLG010000028.1, on the reverse strand, counting down.
ACGCGCCGATCAGCAGGGCGTACACCGGCAGCCGCGCGGAACAGGTCATCAGTGGCGCGACCAGGATCGTCGCGAGGCGGTCGCGGGGGTCCTGGATGCTGCGCGTCGCCATGATGCCCGGCACCGCGCAGGCGAAGCTGGACAGCAGCGGGATGAAACTGCGTCCGGACAGACCGGCCTTGTGCATCATCCGGTCCAGCAGGAACGCCGCGCGCGGCAGATAGCCCGATTCCTCCAGCGCGAGGATGAAGGCGAACAGGATGAGGATCTGCGGCAGGAAGATGATCACGCCGCCGAGCCCGGCGATCACGCCGTCGACGACGAGACTCTTCAGTGGCCCTTCCGGCATCGCCGCGCCGATGCGTTCGCCCAGCCACACGGTGCCGGCGTCGATGCCGTCCATCAGCGGCGTGGCCCAGGCGTACACCGCCTGGAAGATCAGGAACATCACCACCGCCAGCGTGATCAGGCCGATCGCCGGATGCAGCAGCCAGCGGTCCAGCGCGTCGTCCACGCGCGCGGTACGCGTGGGCATGCGCACCGCGAGATCGATCAGGCGACGGGTTTCGGCATGCGGGTCGGCGGCGTCCGCCATCCGCCGCGTGGGCGGATGCAGCCGATCAGCCATGGCGTCGAGTTGCGCGACCAGGGCGCGACCGCCATCGCGGCGCACGGCGACGGTCTCCACCACCGGTACCCCGAGTTCGCGCTGCAGCGCCTGCAGATCGATCTCGATGCCGCGACGTTTCGCCGCGTCCATCATGTTGACCGCCAGCACCATCGGTTTGCCCAGTTCGCGCACTTCCAGCGCGAAGCGCAGATGCAGGCGCAGATTGGTGGCATCGACGACGCAGACCAGCAGATCCGGTGCGGGCTCGCCCGGATAGAAGCCGCGGCAGACGTCGCGGGTCACCGCCTCGTCCAGGCTCGCCGCATGCAGGCTGTAGGCACCGGGCAGATCGAGCAGCACCAGCGGGCGGCCGGCGGGCGTGTGCAGCCGGCCTTCCTTGCGTTCGACGGTGACGCCGGCGTAGTTCGCCACTTTCTGGCGGCTGCCGGTGAGCAGATTGAACAAGGCGGTCTTGCCGCAGTTCGGATTGCCGACCAGCGCGAGGCGGAGGGCCTGCGCGGATGCCGCGCTCATGCCGTCGCCTCTTCGCGCAGCTGCACGCGCGCGGCTTCGCTGCGGCGCAAAGCGAACCGGGTGTAACCGATCTGCACCAGCAGCGGTTCGGCGCCGAACGGGCCGGCGGCCACGATTTCCACCGACTCGCCGGCGACGAATCCCAACTCGCGCAAGCGACGCGCGATGGTGTCGTCCGGACTCTGATCCCGGACCTCGGCGACGACGGCGCGGATACGTGGCGGCAATTCGGTCAGCTTCACGCCCGACCCCAAATGGGAATTGTTCTCATTCTATACCGGGCGCCGGTGCGCGGCACCGATCCGGATCAAATTCTCCGTTGCGCGGACCCGACATCCTGATCGCAGGCCGGGTCACAGGCCGGATCGCGATCGCCGCCGCCCGCGGGAGGCGAGCGGATATCATTCGGCTTTCCGCCGATGGCCGGCACAGGGAGCCCGCGCATGTCCGAGTCTCTGCAGCATCACCGCAATGGACCCATCGTGCGACTGCGCCTGCACCGGCCCGATCTGCACAACGCCTTCGACGCCGACCTGATCGAAACCCTGACCGCGGCGCTGGTCGCGCTGGACGAGGACCGTTCGGTCCGGGTCGTGGTGCTCGAAGGCGCGGGCACCAGTTTTTCCGCCGGCGCCGACCTCAACTGGATGCGCGGCATGGCCAGCGCCACCGAAGACGAGAACCGGGCCGACGCCCTGGCCCTGGCGCGGCTGATGCGGGTCCTCGACGAACTGCGCCATCCCACCATCGCCCGGGTCCACGGCGCGGCCTTCGGCGGCGGCGTGGGGCTCATCGCCTGCTGCGACATCGCCATCGGTGTGCCGGAGGCGAAATTCGGTCTGACCGAAAGCAAGCTCGGGTTGCTGCCGGCGGTGATCTCGCCGTATGTGATCGCCGCGATCGGTCCCCGCCAGGCGCGGCGCTGGTTCGCCTCCGCGGAGATCTTCGACGCGGACGAAGCGCATCGTATCGGCCTGCTGCATACGGTGGTCGCCGCCGATGCGCTCGATGTCGCGGTCCATCGGCAGATCGAGCTGTTGCTGAAGGCGGGCCCGTTCGCGGCCAGCCACGCGAAGGCGCTGGTGCGCCGCGTGACCGACACCCACGACCGCAACCGCGCCGACCGCGACAACGCCGATTTCATCGCGCGTCTGCGCGTCTCGCCCGAAGGCCAGGAAGGCCTGGCCGCCTTCCTCGAAAAACGCAAACCGGGCTGGGCGCCCTGATGCACGACACCCATTAGCCCGCCACAAGACACAGGAGCGTTCGCATGCTGGACCACATCGGCTTCACCGTCGCCGACTATCCGCGCAGCCGCGCGTTCTACGAGAAAGCGCTCGCCCCGCTGGGCTGCGCCGTGGTGATGGACGTGACCCGCGAGATGAGCGGAGGTTACGAAGGCTGCGGTTTCGGGCCTCCGGGCCGTCCGTTGTTCTGGGTGGGGACGGGCACCGGCGCCGCAGGTCGCGGCATGCACATCGCCTTCACCGCGCGCACCCGCGCCGAGGTCGACGCCTTCCATGCCGCCGCGGTCGCCGCAGGCGGCCTCGACAACGGCGCCCCGGGCCTGCGTCCGCACTACCATGCGAATTATTACGGCGCGTTCGTGATCGATCCCGACGGTCACAACGTCGAAGCCGTCTGCCACGCACCGGAACCCAACGCATGACCTCACCGATCCTCAACATCGCCGATGTCGAACTGATCGACCTCGGCGAACGCGCGCGACAGCGCGGCAGCGAGATGCCGACCGCGCGCTTCGGCGGTCGCATCGGCGCGATCTCGCCGAAGATCGGCGCGCGCAACCTCGGTTACAACCTGACCGTGCTCGCGCCGGGCAAGGCCGCGTTTCCGAAACACAGCCATCGCGTCAACGAAGAGATGTTCTTCATCCTCGACGGCAGCGGCGAACTGCGGCTCGGCGACGCGACCCATCCGGTGCGCGCGGGCGATGTCATCGCATGCCCACCGGGCGGCCCCGACACCGCGCACCAGCTGATCAACACCGGCGGCGACGAACTGCGGTTCCTCGCGGTCAGCACGCTGATGTTTCCGGAAATCTGCGAATACCCGGATTCGGGCAAATTGAACGCGATCACCGGCAGCGGGCCCGACGATTTCCGTCACATCGCGCGCCACGGCGAAAGCCTCGATTACTGGGACGGCGAAGCCTGATGTTCTCCACGATCCTCATCGCCAATCGTGGCGAAATCGCCTGCCGCGTGATCCGCACCTGCCGCCGGCTGGGCATCCGCACCGTCGCGGTGTATTCCGATGCCGACGCCGACGCGCAGCACGTGCGTCTGGCCGACGAAGCGCATCGCATCGGCGGCGCGCGACCGCAGGAGAGCTATCTGCTCGGCGAGGTCATCCTCGACGTCGCGAAGCGCAGCGGCGCGGACGCGATCCATCCTGGCTACGGTTTCCTCAGCGAGAACGCGGACTTCGCCGATGCGGTGGAAGCCGCGGGCATCGTGTTCATCGGCCCGAAGGCGGCGTCGATGCGCAAGATGGGCAGCAAGGCCGGCGCGAAGGAGCTGATGCAGGCCGCGGGCGTGCCGGTGGTGCCCGGCTACACCGGCGAAGACCAGTCGCCGGACCGGCTGCAGCGCGAAGCCGACGCCATCGGCTATCCGCTGATGATCAAGGCCGCGCACGGCGGCGGCGGCAAGGGCATGCGCATCGTGCGCGACAGCGCGGACTTCATGTCGAACCTCGAAAGCTGCCAGCGCGAGGCGCGCAACGCCTTCGGCCGCGACCGCGTGCTGCTGGAACGCTACGTCGAGAAACCGCGGCATATCGAGATCCAGATTTTCGGCGACGGTTTCGGCGACGTCATCCATCTCAACGAACGCGAATGCTCGGCGCAGCGCCGCTACCAGAAGGTGCTGGAGGAATCGCCCTCGCCTTTCCTCACGCCCGAACTGCGCGAGGCGATGGGTGCGGCCGCGGTGCAGGCCGGGCACGCCATCGATTACCAGAACGCGGGCACGGTCGAGTTCATCGTCGGCCAGGACGGACAATTCTTTTTCATGGAGATCAACACCCGGCTGCAGGTGGAGCATCCGGTCACCGAGTTCGTCACCGGCCTCGATCTGGTCGAATGGCAGCTGCGCGTCGCCGCGGGCGAGCGCCTGCCGAAGGCGCAGCACGAGATCGCGCAGCGCGGCCATGCCATCGAAGTGCGGCTGTACGCGGAAGATCCCGAAGCCGGCTTTCTGCCGGGTTCCGGCAAACTCGCGCGCCTGCGCCTGCCCGCGGCGGATGCGCAGACCCGCATCGACGGCGGCGTGATCGAAGGCGATGTCGTCACCATTTTCTACGACCCGATGATCGCCAAGCTCATCGTCTGGGACGAAGACCGCCCGCGCGCCCTCGCCCGCCTGCGCGATGCGCTGGCGCAGTGCGCGATCGACGGCCCGAAGTCGAACATCGCGTTTCTCGAACGCCTGATCCGTCATCCCGCCGTCGTCGGCGCCACCATCGACACCGGCACGCTGGACCGTGCGCTCGACGAATTCATGCCCGCACCGCCGACCGCCGCGGCGCAGCGGCTGACGCGCACCGCCGCGGCGACCGCCGCGCTGCTGATCGAGGAAGCGCAGACCCGCGCGCAGGCTGCGGCGAGTGCGGATCCGACCTCGCCCTGGGCGGTGGCCGATGGCTGGCGCCTGGGCCACGGCGGTCATCGCCGGCTGGTGCTGGACGACGGCAACGTGCGGCACACCCTGATCGCGCACGGCAGCGGCGGCGATTACCGGATCGAGGCGCTCGACAGCGACGACGGCAGCGTCGAGGTGCGCGGCGCGCGCCTGGAAGGCGATGCGCTGTCCGCACGGTTCGACGGTGCGGGTCATCGGCTGCGTCTGGACGCCGGCCCCGCTTCCGGCGCATCCTCGCGATTGGACGTGCACGACGGCGAACGCCGCTGGCGGTTCGCGCGGGTGCCGGCGTATCAGCCCACCGGCGAACAGAGCGGCGCCGCCGGCGACCGCGCGCTGGCGCCGATGCCGGGGCGCATCGTGCTGATCCGAACGCAGGTGGGAGATCGTGTCGAACAAGGCCAGGAACTGCTGGTGATGGAAGCGATGAAGATGGAGTTGACGCTCAAGGCCCCCTGCGCGGGCATCGTTCTGGAGGTCCGCGTCGCGGCCGGCGATTTCGTCGACGCCGACGCCGCACTGGTGGTGTTGACGCCATGACCCCGCGCAACGCCGCGCTCGCGGTCGCTCTGCTGGCCCTGTCGGCCTGCGTCACCTTCGAACGCGCGCCGGTCGCGACGCTCGCCTGCGACCCCGCGCTTGCGGGACAGTGGCGGCCGCTCAATGGCGGCCTGCAGAACCGCGTCATCGTGGTCTCCGCCGATTGCACGCTGCAGTGGCCGGAAGACGATGGCGGCACCTACACCACCACGCTCGCGGGTTTCTCGCTCGGTGCGTCCCGCTACCTGGTCTTCACGCCGGCCGTCGCCGACCGGCTGATGAGCGCCGACGGCGACATGCTGCGCAACGCGCCGCAGGACAGCGTGTTCCTGATCCGCTACAGCCTCCATGACGACCGCGCCACCGTCTGGCTGGCCGACGAGGACGAAGCCATGCGCGCGGCCGCGAAGGGCCGGGCCGAGGATGAAGGCGCGGATCCGGCAAAAGTCCGCCGCCTCGACGTATCGAACGTCCATGTCGAAGGCAGCCGCGAGGCCATCGCCGCGCTGCTGCGCGCGCGCGGCGAGGCCCTGTTCGCGGGCACGCCGGACGGCCGCGGCGCGATGGAACTGCGGCGCGTCGCCGCCGGGGCCGCGCCATGACCGACGCCGTCCGCATCGTCGAAGTCGGCCCGCGCGACGGCCTGCAGAACGAAAAAACGCTGGTACCGGCTTCGGCCAAGATCGAACTGATCGATCGCCTCTCCGCCACCGGCCTGCGCAGCGTCGAGGCCACCAGCTTCGTCAGTCCGAAATGGGTGCCGCAGCTCGCGGACGCCGCCGAGGTCTACGTCGGCATCGCCAAGCGTCCCGGCGTGCGCTATCCGGTGCTGGTGCCGAACGAACAGGGCTACGAACGCGCCCGCGCCGTGGGCGTGGACGAGATCGCGGTGTTCACCGCCGCCTCCGAAGCCTTCAACCGCAAGAACATCAACGCCGGCATCGAAGAATCGCTGCAGCGCTTCGCGCCGGTGATCGAACGCGCGCAGGCCGACGGCGTCGCGGTGCGCGGCTACGTCTCCACCGTGCTCGGCTGCCCCTACCAGGGCGATGTGCCGCTGGCGGACGTGGTGCGGGTGGCGAAGGCCCTGCACGCGATGGGCTGCTACGAAGTCTCGCTGGGCGACACCATCGGCGTCGGCACGCCGTCGAAAGCGGCGGCGATGCTGCGCGCGGTGGCGGGGGAAGTGCCGATGGCCGCGCTGGCGGTGCATTTCCACGACACTTACGGCCAGGCGCTGGCGAATCTGCACGCCTGCCTCGACGCGGGCGTGCGGGTGATCGACGCCGCGGTCTCCGGCACCGGCGGCTGCCCGTACGCGAAAGGCGCCAGCGGCAATGTCGCGACCGAGGATGTGGTGTATATGCTGCAGGGCATGGGCTTCGACACCGGCATCGATCTGGACGCGCTCGGCGACACCGGTCGCTGGCTGTCGCGGCTGCTCGGGCGCGACACCGGCAGCAAGGTCACCCGGGCCAGGAGCGGCGAGGCATGACCGAAACGCGGCCGGGAGATCACGCCGAAGACGCCGCACCGACCGCGGCCGCCGACCCGTCCGCGACCCTCGACGCGCTTGCGGCGGCGCGCCAGGATCCCGCGCTCGACGCCGAAACCCGCGCCCTGATGAGCCGCGCCCACGCCGCGCTGCTGTCGGCGCTGGCCGAAACCGAATCCGAACGCCTGCGCTACACCGCGCTGTTCGACGCCGTGCCCGACCCGGTCAGCATCCTCGACTGGGACGGCACCGTTCTCGATCTCAACAAGGCCGGCCTCGCCGCCTATCGGCGTCCGCGCGAGGAAATCGTCGGCCAGCCCATCGAAGTGCTCAATCCCGATCTGCCCAAGGACCACATGGTGCCGGTGTGGGAAGCGCTCAGCCGCGGCGAGACCTACGTGGTCGAAGTCGCGAACATGCGCGGCGACGGCAACCGCTTTCCGGTGGAAGTGCACACCGCGGGCTTCGACTACAAAGGCAAGCGCCGCATGGTCGCGGTGGCGCGCGACCTCAGCAACCGCTGGACCGCGGAAAACCGCTACCGCCTGCTGCTGGAATCGATCGACGTCGGCGTGATCCTGTTCGATCGCGACATGCGCGTGGTCACCGCCAATCCGGCCGCGCATCGCGCGATCGGCGCCGGTCCCGGCCAGACCGTGAACACGCTGCTGCGTCCGGAGAACTGGAAGATCGTCGATGCCCGCGGCCGGCCGCTGACCTTCCACGAATGGCCCACCACCCAGGCGCTGGAACGCGCGCAGGTCATCAGCAACACCGTGGTCGGCCTGTATTACCTGCCCAGCCAGCGCATGTCGTGGATCTCGGTCACCAGCGTGCCGGTGTTCGAAGCCGAGAGCACCGCGCCGGAATACGTGTTCGCGATGTTCAGCGACGTCACCACGCTCAAGCGCGACAACGTGCTGTTCGACCGCGCCCAGGGCCTCGCCCACATCGGCGGCTGGGAATGGGACCGCGGCCGCCAGCGCCTGTATCTCACCCACGAGGCGCAGCGCATTCTCGGCCGCAGCCCGGTGCCGCAGACCATCGAGGAAATGATCGCCGGCGTGGCGCCGGGCGACCGCATGCGCCTTCGCACCGCGATCGATCGCCTGATCGAGACCGGCGGCAGTTTCGACCTCGAACTGCAGTATCTGCGCAGCGACCACCACGCCTGCTGGGTGCGCGTGATCGGCGAAGCCGACACCGCCGACCCGGGCACGTCGCGCATCGTCGGCACGCTGCAGGACATCACCGAGCGCAAGCACGCGGAAGAAACGCTGCGCGTGCAGGCGCGCACCGATCCGCTCACCGGCCTGCTGAACCGCGACGCGATCCTGGTCGAACTCGATCTGCGCATGCAGGACCCGGCGCACGCCGCGGTCGCCGTGCTCTACATCGATCTGGATCGCTTCAAGGTCATCAACGACGTGCTCGGCCACGCCGCCGGCGACGAACTGCTGGCCTCGGCCGCGCAGCGGATTTCCGCGGCGGTCGCCGGCGAAGGCCTGGTCGCGCGCTTCGGCGGCGACGAATTCCTGGTCATGTGCAATCTCGCCGACGACCCGCAGCGCCCCGAGCGCATCGCCGGCGCGATCCTGCTCGCGCTCAACGACAGCTTCCGCTTCGACAACGAGGAATTCACGATCACCGCCAGCATCGGCATCGCCCGCGCGCCCGGCGACGGCGAACGCCCGCAGTCGCTGATCCAGAACGCCGACGCCGCGATGTACGACAGCAAGCGCCGTTCGCGCAACGCCTGGCAGGCGTTCACGCCGGCGCTGGCGCAGACCCAGGCCGACCGCCTGTGGATGGAAACGCATCTGCGCCGCGCCGCCGACAACGGCGAATTCCATCTCGTCTACCAGCCGCAGGTCGATCTGCTCAGCGGCCGCGTGGTCGCCGCCGAAGCGCTGATCCGCTGGCAGAACCATCTGCTCGGCGAACTGCGCCCGGACCGTTTCATCAGCCACGCCGAGACCACCGGCGACATCGTGCGCATCGGCGGCTGGGTACTGCGCGAAGCCTGCCGTCAGGTCGCCGCATGGCGCGACGCGGGGCTCGGCATCGTGCGCGTCGCGGTCAACGTGTCGTATCGCCAGTTCGTCGGCGAAGACCTCGCCGAAGCGGTGCAGCGCATCCTCGACGAGTTCGGCCTGCCCGGCGCGGCGCTGGAACTCGAATTCACCGAGCGCGTGCTGATCGAAGACGCACCCGACACTCTGCGCACCTTCGCCGACCTGCGCGAAATGGGCGTGGTGCTGACCATCGACGATTTCGGCGAAGGCTACAGCGCGCTGAACTATCTGCGCCGATTGCCGATCCACGGCCTGAAGCTCAGCCAGCTGTTCGTCGAAGGCGTACCGACCAACCACTCCGACGTGGCCGTGTGCCAGGCGGTGGTCGGCATCGCCCGCAGTCTCGGCCTCGGTCTGGTCGCGGAGGGCGTGGAGTCCGAAGCGCAGCGGCAGTTCCTGCTGCGGCTCGGCGTTCCGATCGCGCAGGGCTTCCTGTTCGCGCCCGGGTTGAAGCCCGACGAATTCGCGCGCCGGCTCGAACAGGGCGGGTTGCATCCTGCCGCGCATTGATATCGCGATCACCATGTCGTCCGATTCCGAACCGACGTTCCGCATCCGCCCGATCGAAGCCCGCGACGATGCCGTGATCGCCGCGATCATCCGCACGGTCATGCCGGAGTTCGGCGCCTGCGGCAGCGGCTTCGCGATCAACGACCCGGAAGTGGACTGGATGCATCGCGCGTATTCCGCGTCGCGCTCGGCCTACTTCGTGGTCGAACGCATCGACGCGCAGGGCATCGGCATCGTCGAAGGCGGCGGCGGCATCGCACCGCTCGCGGGCGGCGACGCCGACACCTGCGAACTGCGCAAGATGTATTTCCTGCCCTCGCTGCGCGGCCTCGGCGCAGGCGAAGCGCTGATGACGCGCTGTCTGGACGCCGCCCGCGGCTTCGGCTTCGCGCGCTGCCATCTCGAAACCCTCACCGGCATGGATGCGGCGATGCGACTCTACGCCCGCAGCGGATTCCATCGGATCGATGCGCCGATGGGCGCGACCGGACACGGCGGCTGCAATACGTTCTATCTGCGCGAACTCCGTACTCCAGGAGCGCGGAAAAGCGCTTCTCACAGCACGATCCACGGCGAAACCGTTATTCAATCCATGCCGAAGATCATCGCCTGGATCAAGGCGCTGCAGTTGCCATGGCAAGGCCGACACTCCAAGTACGTTGACATCATCAATACATTTTTCGATGGCGACGGCCGCGACTCTCCCGAGTCGCGATTCGCGTTCGAATCGGCGAGAAAATCCTACCGCGAATGCCTTGATTTGTTTCTCGTCTACGGCGCATATCAAAACGAGCGAAGCGACGGCTTCCGAAAGCGACTGGATCACGCCGTCCGCGGTCCCGAGCATCTCGTCACCGGCTCCAAGCCGGATTCGCGGAATTACATGTTCGAACTGCTCGTCGCCGCGAGATTCTCGGCGCTTGGGTTCACGGTCGACTTCAACACCGAAGTCGACGTCATCGCACGCAAGGACGGACGCACAGTACAGGCCGAATGCAAGCGGATCACCTCGCCGCGGCAATTCGAGTCGAACTTCAAGGACGCGGGCCTGCAACTCGCCGCCAGGCGCGAATCGGTCAAGTCAACGCATGGATTGATCTTCATCGACATTTCCAATTGCGTCATTCACGACCTGCCGCTCGAATTCGATACCGAACGAAACGCCGATGCCGCGCTCAAACGCGGAATGGACGCATGGCTCGTCGCCAACGGGAACAGAATCGAGGAATTGAACACCCGCTTCCTCGATGTTTCTATCGGCGTCGTCCTGATCGCCCAGCATTCGCCTTGGATTCGCGATACGCACGGCATCACTACGGTCACCCTGATCGCGGTCCGAGCAACGGATCGAATCTCTGATATCGCTTACGGGGAGCTGAAGGACATCATGGCGGGTTTCGATCGTTCAATGCACCTGCTCTGCTCGGCCGCAGCCTGAGTTCTCGGAAAGGCCGTGCAGGGACGAGCGCCCAACAAAAAACCCCGCCGGAGCGGGGTTTTTCGCAGGACTCGCGACAGCTGCGATCAGAAGCTGTAACGGCCGGAAACGCCGAACAGATTCACGTCGCTGCTGAACTCGCCGAACAGCGTGTGGCGGTTGGCGGCGTCGATGATGCCGACCTTCGGCGTATCGGGTTCGATGCGGGTGTAGGACGCATTGATCTCGACGTTCTCGCTCATGTTCCAGGTCAGGCCGAACGAGTACCAGCGACGGTCTTCGTCGGGCAGGCGCGGGGTGCGCGTGGCGAACGTGGTCGGGGTTTCGTCGTAGGCGTAACCGCCGCGGATCGTGAAGGCCTCGGACAGCTTGTACTCGGCACCGATCGACCAGAAACGGGTATCGCCCCAGCTGAAGTCTTCGACCGAATCCGGATCCGGATTGACGAAGTCGATGCGGATCTCTTCCAGCGAATGCCAGTCGGTCTCGGTGTAGTCGGCCATCAGCGCGAGGTTGTCGTTGAACTGATAGGCGACGCTGAAGGTGGTGACGCTGGGCGTGGTCAGCTTGGCGCTGGCCTTGCCGTCGTTGAACAGCGCGCTGCGACCGATCGCGTTGAACACGGTGCGGGCGTTGCTCGGCACGGTCCAGTCGGCCTTGCCCTCCAGTTCGTGGTCGATTTCGGAGCGATGCGACAGGCCAATGGCCAGCTTGTCGGTCGGACGGAAATTCACGCCGAAGATGTAACCGATGCCGGTGTCGTCGCCGGTGATGACGGCTTCGCCGTCGGCCGACTGCGGGGCGAAGCCGGGCACGCCGCTGAGGGCCAGCGCCGAGCCGAAATCGACCGCCTTCGACAATTCCGCTTCCGCGCGCTCATAGATGATGCCGGCACCGACCGAGAAGCGGTCCGGCACGATTTCGTAGGCGGCGGAGAGGGTGAGATCAACGGTTTTCAGGTCGGAGGTGAGCGCGTGGTAGCGACCGACCCAGCCGTTGTCGTATTCAGTCTTCAGGCCGAACGGCGCGCTGACCATGGCGCCGACGGTCAGGCCGTTGTCGAACTTGTGGATCAGCGACATGGCGGGAACGGGGGTGACGCCGCCGGCGTTGCCGCCGTCGCTGCCCGTGATCGGACGGGCCAGCGGGGTGCCGGTCGCGGCATAACCACTCCCGTCGAAGCTGGCGTTGAGGTCGATCACGGTCACGTCGGCCTGGATCGTGGTGCCCTCGAACGAGGTCATGGTCGCCGGATTGTTCACGACGACCGATGCGTCGCCGGTGGCGACGCCGGAGCCGGCGAAGGCGCGGCCCATGGCCTTCACGCTGTTCTCTTTCAGCTGGAAGCCCGAAGCCTGGGCTTGGCCGAAGGCCAGCGCGCCGGCGATGCCGAGCGCGAGCGCGGACATCTGGATGAAACGGTTGTGGGTGTGCATTGTGCTTGCGTCTCCGTGGACAGGATTTTGTGGTCTGCGCCGTGCGGCCGGACGTTGTTCCTCGCCCGTGCCGCTCCTGCCGGAAACCCCCTCCCGACGTACGACGCCGTATGTACTATACCGCGCCCATTAACTCGAAGCTAACAACCACCTGTCGTACGACAGCCCATGGATTCATGGGAATTTCGGCATACTCGCGCGATGTTCGTTCAGCTTCCGACACGTCGCACCTCCGGTCTGCGCTGGGCCACGCCGCTGGTCTTCGCGACGCTGTGGCTGGCCTATCTGTGGGCGAGCACGCGGCCGGAAGCGATCCAGCGTGGCCTGCTGCAGGACTGGGGCGCGCTGACAGGCGGGCCCGCGGCGGCGGACACCTGGCTGGCGCTGTGGGCGAACGAGCGTTGGCAACGTCTGTTCACCGCGATGTTCCTCCACGCCGACTGGGCTCATCTGTTGGGCAACCTGGTGTTCCTGCTGATCTTCGGATTGCCCGCCGAACGCGCGATGGGCCCGTGGCGCTTCCTGGCGCTGTTCCTGCTCGGCGGCACCTTGGCCAATCTCGCCGCCGTGTTCATGATCGGCACGCCGGAACGGCTGGTGATCGGCGCCAGCGGCGCGGTCTCGGCGGTGATCGGCGCCTATCTGGCGCTGTTCCCGCGCGCCAAGCTCGGCGTGGTGGTGCCGCTGGGACTCTTCCTGGAATTCATCCGGGCGCCGGCCTCGCTGCTGATCGGGGTGTGGGCGGTGCTGCAGGTGGTGTTCGCCTACATCGGCCCGGCCTTCGGCGCGGTGGCGTGGAGCGCGCATATCGCCGGCTTCCTGTTCGGCGTGCTGTTCGCGCTGTCGGCCCGCACCGGCATCGCCCGTCGGCTGCGCAACAGCCGCGGCTATTGAACGGCCGTCGCCGCCTCTTGCATCCTGCCCTGCCCGGCCGCATCTGGCCGGTATCGATCGACACGCTGCGTGCGCCATGGCCAAGACGCTCTACAAGATCACCTTCCACAACCACGGCAAGATCTACGAGCTGTACGCGGAACGCGTGAACAGCGGCAGCCTGTGGGGCTTCATCGAAGTGGCCGGTCTCGCGTTCGACGTCCACGACGGCCTGGTGGTCGACCCCACCGAGGAACGGCTGCGCGACGAATTCGGCGGCACCAGGGTGCTGCACCTGCCGATGCAGAGCATCGTGCGGATCGAAGAGGTCGAGAAGAAAGGGCAGTCCGCGATCCGCGACGCCGCGGGCGGCGAAACCGTGATCACGCCGTTTCCGTTGCCGGCGAAACCGCGCTGAAGACCGCGCACGAGACGACCGTGTCAACGAAACGCATCGACGAAGACGAGTTTGCGAGACATCTCGGCCGCTCGATCGCGCTTCTCGGCCCGCAACGCTTCAAGAACGCATCGCTCTTTTGCGCCGGAACGAGCGCCGCTGAAGCTTCTCGTTCCAGTTGACAGGCCGGTCCGCTCAGCGACGATCGGCGGCGGGCAGCGTCGCGACCTGTTTCTTCAGCAACGCCAGTGCGGCGGTGATCGGGGCTTCGCCTTCGAGCACGTCGCCGATGCCGACACCGTCGGTTTCCTGATCGCCGCGCAGATGACCCGGCAACGCCGCTTCGGACATCTCGCCGGGCTTGGCGGCGACGCCGTCGGGCTTCAGCACCACGTCGGGATCGATGCCACGGGCCTGGATCGAGCGGCCGCTGGGCGTGTAGTAACGCGCGGTGGTGAGTTTCACCGCATCGCCGTTGTCCAGCGGCAGCACGGTCTGCACCGAGCCCTTGCCGAAAGTACGGCTGCCGACGACCTGCGCGCGCTGGTTGTCGCGCAGCGCGGCGGCCAGCACTTCCGAGGCGCTGGCGGAACCGGCGTCGACCAGCACCACCACCGGCGCGCCGCGCATGCGGTCGCCCGGCGTCGCGCTGAATGCGGTATCGGCGACCGGATTGCGGCCGCGGGTGCTGACGATGCCGCCCTTCTCCAACAGATCGTCCGCGACCTGCACCGCGGAGGTCAGCAGGCCGCCCGGATTGCTGCGCAGATCGAGCACCAGCCCGCGCAGACCCTTGCCGGTCGCGCCGCCGGCCTGCGCCTGCAGCTTGTCGACGTGCTGCCCGAAATCGTTCGCGGTGTCGGCCTGGAACGCGCTGATGCGCAGATAGGCGTAACCGGGTTCGAGCATGCGGCTGCGCACGCTGCTGATCCGGATCGTGTCGCGCTGGACCGCGATCTCCAGCGGTTTCTTCGCACCCTCGCGCTGCACGGTCAGCACGGTTTTGGAACCCGGCGCGCCACGCAGCGGATTGTTGTCGGCCTGTTCCGGCGTCAGCGGCTTGCCGTCGACGGCGACGATGATGTCGCCGGGCTTGATGCCGGCGCGCGCCGCGGGCGTGTCGTCGATCGGCGCGATCACCAGGATGCTGCCGTCGGGCTGCTGCTGCACTTCCACGCCGATGCCGTCGTAGGCGCCGTTCGCGTCCTCGTCGAAGGCCTGCGCATCGCTGCGAACGAGATAGGTGCTGTGCGGATCGAGATCGAGCAGCAGGCCGCGGATCGCGGACTGCATCAGCTTGCGATCTTCCACCGGTTCGACGTAGGCGTGCTTGACCGCGTTGAAGACGTTGACGTAACGCCGGATTTCCTCGATCGGCACCTTGCTCGCGTCTTCCGCGGCGGCGGTTTTCGCGTCGACCGGTTTCGCGTCGGCCGGTGCGGCAGGCGGTGCGGCAGGCGGTGCATCCTGGGCCACCGCCGGCAGCGCGGCGGACACCGCGAGCGCGAGCAGGGCGGAGAAGCCGCGGACGCGGCAGGAAGCGGACGGGGACAGCGGACGGGACATCGACGACTCCAGGGATGACTGTTCGGTCGGACCGCGGGGAACGCGAGTGGTTCGCGCGCCATGCGGTTGGCGTTCACCGTACCGGTTTACTGTCTGCGCAGCCAACTGCCCGGATCGACGGGCTGGCCGTTGCGGCGCAGTTCGAAATACAGCGCGGGCTGGGCCAGACCGCCGGAATTGCCGACGCGGGCGACGGCATCGCCGCGCTTGACCGCCGCACCGACATCCTTCAACAGGGATTCGTTGTGCGCGTACAGGCTGAGATAGCCGTTGCCGTGGTCGACGATCAGGATCAGGCCGTAGCCGGTCATCCATTCGGCGAACACCACGTTGCCGTCCGCGACCGCACGCACCGGTGCACCGAGACCGGCCGCGATCAACAGGCCATGACTGGCGCGGCCGTCGGGCATGCGTCCGCCATAGCCGGCGAGCAGATTGCCGGACAGCGGCCAGCCGAAACCACCCACCCGCACCGGCGCGGCGTTGGCGGTCTGCCGCGGCGGCCGGGGCATCGCACGCTCGCCCGATCGTGTTTCGCGAGATCGGGGCTCGCCCGGTCGCGACACGGGCGGTTTGGCGGCGGGCTTGGCCGCGCGGGCCGCACGCTGGGCCGCACGCTGGGCCGCGGCGCGCTCGGCGGCCGCCCTGGCCGCGGCGGCGCGCAAGCGCGCGACCACCTGCTGCAAGGCCTTGGCATCGCTGCCGAGCGCCTGTTCTCGCGCCTGACGGTCGCGGTAGCGCTGCTCCAGTTCGCTCAGGGTCGCGGCGCGGCTGCGGCGGTCGCGGGACAGCGCGGCCAACTGCGCCTGCTGGCGTTCGCGTGCGGCATCCAGCGCGCTGCGTTTGGCGGCGATCTGCGCTTCCACGCGCTCCAGCTCGGCGAGCTCGGCGCTGAGCGCGGCGGTGCGCCGCAGGCGCTCGCGCTGCAGGTAGCGGTAATACACCAGCTGACGCTGCGCGTCGGCGACGCGATCCTGCGCCAGCATCAGCTTCAACGGCGCGTGATCGCCCTGGGCATACGCGGCGCGCAGCAATGCGGCCAGTTCGCGGCGCTGTCCCGCCTGCTGACGCAGCAGATCGTCGCGTCGCGCGGCGAGTTCGGCGAGCGCGGTCTGCTCGCGCTCCAACTGGCTCTCGGCTTCGTGCAGCGCGCGACTGGAGGTGGCCACGCGCTCGTCCATCGCGCGCAATTCACGGCTGGCGGCGCCGCGCTGGCCTTCGAGGCGACGGCGTTCGGCGGCGACATCCTTCAGCTCGCGCTGGATTTTTTCGAGCCGACGCTGCGCATCCGGACTCGTCGCGGGCTTGCCGCCCGACTGCGCGCCGACCTGCGGCAACAACAGCAGCGCCAGCAGCGCGAACGCGTACAGCGCGCGCAAGAAGGCCTTCATGCGCGCATGCGTCATCCGGCAGCCAGCAGACTGCGGCCGCTCATCTCAGCCGGCAGCGGCAGGCCGAGCAGATCGAGGATGGTCGGCGCCACGTCGCGCAGCGCGCCGCCGGCGCGCAGATGCGCATCGGCGCGATCGCCGACATAGACGAACGGCACCGGGCCGACGGTGTGCGCGGTATGCGGCTGTCCGGTCGCGGGGTCGCGCATCATTTCCAGATTGCCGTGATCGGCGGTGATCAGCAGCGCGCCACCGGTCGCGCGGACCGCGGCCTCGACCGCGCCGATCGCCACGTCCACCGCCTGCGCGGCCAGGATCGCGGCCTGCAGATCACCGGTGTGGCCGACCATGTCGGGATTGGCGATGTTGCAGACCACCACGTCGAAGCGGCTGCCGGCGATCGCATCGACCAGTTTCGCAGTGACTTCGGGACAACTCATTTCCGGCTGCAGATCGTAGGTCGCGACCTTCGGGCTGGGCACCAGGATGCGGTCTTCGCCCGGATACAGGTCCTCGCGGCCGCCGCTGAAAAAGAAGGTGACGTGCGCGTATTTCTCGGTCTCGGCGATCCGCAGTTGGGTCATGCCGTGCGCGGCCAGCACCTCGCCCAGCGTGTTGTGCAGATCGTCCGGACCGAAGGCGACGGGCGCCGGCAGTTTCGCGTCGTATTCGGTCAGGCAGACGAAGCGCGACAGCACCGGGCGCCGCACGCCGGCATCGAAGCCCTCGAATGCCGGCGACACGAAGGCCGAGGTGATCTGGCGCGCACGATCGGCGCGGAAATTCATGAACACGACGGCATCGTCGTCGCGCATCGGCTGCGCGCCCTCGATCACCGTCGGCGCCACGAACTCGTCGTTCTCGCCGCGGGCGTACGCGTCGCGCAGCGCCGCCAGCGCATCGAACGCGCGATGCTCGGCACGCGCGTCGACCATCGCGTCCCAGGCACGGCGCAGACGGTCCCAGCGCTGGTCGCGATCCATCGCGAAGTAGCGGCCGCTGACCGACGCGATCCGCGCGTTGCCCAGCGCATCGCACTTCGCCTGCAGCGCGCGCAGGCTGGGTTCGGCGGATTTCGGCGGCATGTCGCGGCCGTCCAGGAACGCATGCACCGCGACCTGCGGCACGCCCTCGCGCGCCGCCAGATCCAGCATCGCGAAGATGTGCAACTCGTGGCTGTGCACGCCGCCGGGCGACAACAGACCCATCACGTGCAGAGTGCCGCCGGCGGTCTTCGCCGCGTCGCAGGCGGCGCGCAGTTCGGCGTTGGCGAAGAAACTGCCGTCCTCGATCGCGGCGTCGATGCGGGTGAGATCCTGGTAGACGATACGGCCGGCACCGAGATTCATGTGCCCGACCTCGGAATTGCCCATCTGCCCGTCCGGCAGGCCGACATGGCGGCCTTCGGTGTGGATCAGCGTGTGCGGGCGCTGCGCCCACAGCCGGCGCCAGTTCGGCAGATCGGCCAGCGCCAGCGCGTTGTCGGCCGGGTCCTCGCGATGGCCCCAGCCGTCCAGGATCATCAGCACCACGGGCTTCGGACGGGCGACAACGGACATGTGACCTTCGGGGCAGTGACTTAGGACAGATGCGATTGTAGCGAAGCGGCCGCATCCTGCTTCCACCGGCCCTGCATCGGGCCCCATGTCCGGAAGACGCGTTCAGAAGACGCGCTCGAAGACACGTTCTGAAGACGCATCCACAAGAGGTCATCACCATGCATCCCGTGAAATCCGCCCTCGGTATCGCCGTCGCGTCCGCCCTCGCGCTCGCACTGCTCGCGCCCGTCGCCCACGCCGGCCAGGACATCGACAAGGTGATGGGCAGCATCACCGCCCACGCCGGCGGGGATTACGGCGATCTGTCGAGCGTGAACGGCAGCGTGCGCGTCGAGGCCGGCGCCAAGACCCGGGACATCTCCACCGTCAACGGCAGCGTCCGTCTGGCCGAGGGTGCCCGCGTCGGCGACACCGAAACCGTCAACGGCAGCATCAAGGCCGAAGGCCGGGTCACCGCCGGATCGCTGGAGACCGTGAACGGCAGCATCCGCCTCGACGAACAGGGCAACGCCACCCGCATCGAAACCGTCAACGGCAGCATCTTCGTCGGCCGCGGCGGCGCGGTGAGCAAGAACATCGAAACCGTGAACGGCGCGATCGGCATCGTCGACACCGACGTGAGCGGCAGCATCAGCACCGTCAACGGCGACATCACCGTCGGCATCGGCTCGCACGTGCGCGGCGGCATCACCATCGAAAAACCCAGCAGCAACTGGATGCCGGTCGCGGCCAAACAGCGCAAACCGCGCATCGTCATCGGCCCCAACGCCGTCGTCGACGGCCCGCTGGTGTTCAAGCGCGAAGTGAACCTCTACGTCCACAAGACCGCCCGCATCGGCCAGGTCACCGGCGCCACCGCGGTGCGCTACGACGGGCCGACGGCGCCGAAGGATTGATGCATCGGCCTGCCGGACGACTTCCGGCAGGTCTTCCCGCGCCGTGGCAGGCCTTACACTCGGGGCTTCCGTTCGTGTGGAAGCCTCCGATGTCCCGATCATTGCCCCGCTCCCTCCCCAAAACCCTCCTGCTGACACTCGCCGCCACCGCCGCGCTCGCCGCGTGCCAGCGCGGTGAAGAAGCGCCCACTGCGCCGAAACCCGCCACCGAGGCGCCGAAGCCGGCGGCCTTCGCGTTCAAGGACGCGATCGATGCCGCCGATTTCGGCGAGCACGTCCGCGTGCTGGCGTCCGATGAATTCGAAGGCCGTGCGCCGGGGACGCCGGGCGAAGAGAAGACCGTCGAATATCTCAAGGCGCAGTTCGAACGCATGGGACTGAAGCCGGGCAACGGCGACAGCTATTTCCAGGTCGTGCCGATGATGGAAACCACCGCCGACGAAGCCACGGCGATGACCATTGACGTGAAGGGCACGCCGCGCACGCTGAAATTCGGCACCGACATGGTGATCGGCACGCGCACCGGCCAGCAGCAAGTGAAGATCGACGCCAGCGAACTGGTGTTCGTCGGCTACGGCGTGGACGCGCCCGAGCAGCAGTGGAACGACTACGCCGGCGTCGACGTGAAGGGCAAGACCGTGGTCATGTTCGTCAACGACCCGGGCTTCCATGCGAAGGACGCGAAGTTGTTCGACGGCAACCGCATGACCTATTACGGGCGCTGGACGTACAAGTTCGAGGAAGCCGGGCGCAAGGGCGCGGCCGCCGCGCTGATCATCCACGACACCGAAGGCGCGTCGTACGGCTGGGACGTGGTGAAGAATTCATGGTCGGGCGCGCAGTACGATCTGCGCGCGGCCGACGACCCGGCGCCGCGGGTGCCGCTGCAGGGCTGGATCACCGGCGAACAGGCGAAGGCGCTGTTCGCGGATGCCGGCCTCGATCTCGACGCGATGCGCGCCGCCGCCGGCAAGCGCGGATTCAAGCCGGTGACGCTGCCCGCGAAGATGAGCACGACGCTGAAGAGCACCATCGTCGAGAAGGAATCGCGCAACGTGCTGGCGCTGCTGCCGGGCACCGAGCGCCCAGACGAAACCATCGTCTACATGGGGCACTGGGACCATCTCGGCAAGCATGCCGAAGAACCGGGCGACAATATCTACAACGGCGCGATCGACAACGCGACCGGCATCGCCGGCATCCTCGAACTGGCCGAACAGTTCGCGAAGATCGGCAAGCCGAAGCGCTCGGTGCTGTTCGCCGCGGTGACGCTGGAGGAATCCGGCCTGCTCGGTTCGAAATATTACGTCGCGCATCCGACCGTGCCGCTGGACCGCACCGTCGGCGTGATCAATCTCGACGCGATGAGCGTCGCCGGCCGCGCGCGCGATCTCACCGTGGTCGGCATGGGCAATTCCGAACTGGAAGACATCCTCAAGCCGATCGCCGAAAAGCAGGGCCGCACGCTGGTGGAGGAATCCAACCCGGCCGGCGGTTACTACTTCCGTTCCGATCACTTCAATTTCGCCAAGGCCGGCGTGCCCGCGCTGTATCCCGACGGCGGCAACGATCTGCTCGACGGCGGCAAGGCCGCCGGCGATGCGGCCGGCAAGGATTACAACGAACACCGCTATCACAAGCCCGGCGACCACTACGACCCGGCGACGTGGAAGCTGGACGGCACGATGGAAGATCTGGCCGCGGTGTACGAGGTCGGCGCGGTGCTCGCCAACGGCGAAGGCTGGCCGAACTGGTATGCCGGCAATCCGTTCCGCGCCGCGCGCGAAGCGATGATGAAGGCGAATCCGCCGCCGGCACCGGGCGCACCGGCGGCAGCCGCGGCGAAGTAAGGTAGACGTTCGCATCGCCGAACGCGAAAACGGCGCCTCACGGCGCCGTTTTCGTTCGCGGAAGACCGCCGCGCTCAGGCTGCGGCCGCAGGCCTCAGAGCGTGCGGTGGGCCGATGCTTTCCAGGCGACCGCGTCCTCGCCGACCTGGAACGCGTTGCGCGACTCGGCCTCGCGCTGGGAGCGCACTTCCTGCGCCTGCTGCTGTTCGCGCTGCTGGTTCTGGGCCGCGAGCTTGTCGTTGATCTGCTCGGGGCTCTGGTTGCGCGACTGTTCGACGTTCACGTAACCGTTGAAGATCGGTTCCTTGCCGACGCGCTCGGCGATCATCACGTGGCCGTTGCGCACGTCCATGTATTCCGGCTTTTCGGAGATTCCTGGCGTATGCCGCGCGGTCAGCACCACATCGGTGGCGACCTTCTTGGCGTCGTCCTCGGTCATGCCGGTCTTGTTCTGCACCAGCGTCATCGCACGCTCGAACAACTGGCGTTCGGCCGGATTCATTTCGAGTTCTTTCTGTTTCTGCGGCGCCTGCAGCATCGGGCCGCTGCGGTCCAGGTCGGGTGCGGCCACGCCGTGCGCGCCGAGACCGCGCGGACCGTCGTCCTGACCGGGTGCGGCGGCCTGTTGTCCAGCGAAACGTTCGCTCATCGTCGTTCTCCTGCGTGAGCGGCCGGACGCCCCTGCTCGCGTCGCGACCTGCCGGCCGAGCATACTGCGGAATCGCGACGCACGCACGGGGCCGGGTCGGCACCCGCGCGCAGGACGACGGCTCAGCCCGCGGCGCGCTCCGGCCACACGGTCTTGGCCAGCAGTTCGTCGTTCCAGTCGAACTGCAGCGCGCCCTGCTTGTCGAGCAGCAGCGAAACGAAGTTGAAGACGTTGCGGGCGAACATGTCGCTGGCGTGCATGGCGCCGCTGCTGGCGAGGTTCAGCGGACCGGAGACGGTGACGCCGTCGTGCATCACGATCTCGCCGGGCCGGGTGAGCTCGCAGTTGCCGCCGGTCTCGGCGGCGAGGTCCACGATCACGCTGCCCGGCTTCATCCCGGCGACCATCGCGGCGCTGACGATCTTCGGCGCCGGGCGGCCGGGCACGGCCGCGGTGGCGACGATCACGTCGACGTTCCTCAGATGATCGGCCAGACGCTGCTGCTGCAGGGCGCGCTCTTCGTCGGTGAGTTGCCGGGCGTAACCGCCCTCGCCGGCGGCGCTGACGCCGAGGTCGAGGAACTTGCCGCCCAGCGA
>CAMLLG010000027.1 GCA_946480825.1 uncultured Lysobacteraceae bacterium | reverse complement strand
TCGGCGAAAGCTTGCCGTGCACCTTCATCGCCGGCGGCATGCCCGCGGTGATGAAAAGGTCCGACGCCTTCTGGTGCGCCATCAGCTTGAGGAAGGAAGTGAAGTCGGTGGTGCTCATGGGGGAACTCCCGGAATCTGGATGGCTGCGTTCTGATGACTGTCACCCCGACCCCGAACCCGATCCGGGGGAGGGACCTGCTGTTGCCTCGGCACGAGCGCTTCAGGCGAACTGCGGAAAGCAGGTTCCTCGCTGCGCTCGGAATGACAAGACACTTACTCGAACAGCCGCTTGTCCTTGGCGTAGCCCTTGGCCTGCTGGCGGGTGATGAGGCTGCGCTTCACCAGGTCCTGCAGATGCTGGTCGAGGGTCATCATGCCGAAGTTCTGGCCGGTCTGGATCGACGAATACATCTGCGCCACCTTGTCCTCGCGGATCAGATTGCGGATCGCCGGGGTGCCGACCATGATTTCCCAGGCCGCGGTGCGGCCGCCGCCGACCTTCTTCAGCAGCGCCTGCGAAATCACCGCGCGCAACGATTCGGACAGCATCGAACGCACCATCGGCTTTTCGCCGGCGGGGAACACGTCGATGATGCGGTCCACGGTCTTCGCCGCCGAGCTGGTGTGCAGGGTGCCGAACACGAGATGGCCTGTTTCCGCGGCGGTCAGCGCCAGGCGGATGGTTTCGATGTCGCGCATTTCGCCGACGAGGATGTAGTCCGGGTCTTCGCGCAGCGCCGAGCGCAGCGCCTCGTTGAAGCCGTGGGTGTCGCGGTGGACCTCGCGCTGGTTGATCAGGCACTTCTGCGAGGTGTGCACGAATTCGATCGGGTCCTCGACGGTGAGGATGTGCGCGTATTCGCTCTTGTTGACGTGGTCGACCATCGCCGCCAGCGTGGTCGATTTGCCCGAGCCAGTCGGGCCGGTGACCAGGATCAGGCCCTGCGGCTGATCGATCAACTCGCGGAAGATCGGCGGACAGCCGAGATCTTCCAGGGTCAGCACTTCCGAGGGAATCGTGCGGAAGACGGCGCCGGCGCCGCGGTTCTGGTTGAACGCGTTGACGCGGAAACGGGCCAGACCGGGAATCTCGAACGAGAAGTCGCACTCGAGGAACTCTTCGTAGTCGCGGCGCTGCTTGTCCGACATGATGTCGTAGACCAGCGCATGGACCTGCTTGTGGTCCAGCGCGGGAATGTTGATGCGGCGCACGTCGCCGTCGACGCGGATCATCGGCGGCAGGCCGGCGGACAGGTGCAGGTCCGACGCCTTGTTCTTGACCGAGAATGCCAATAGTTCGGCGATATCCATGCAAACTCCCCGCGTAGCGATGTCGTGCGAGTCCGGAGACCCGGGATTCGCCGGAGTATAGCCCCGCACTCCGGATTTGCACCCGCCGCCGCGACGACACCCTGCCGGCGGATCGCCGGTTCGCGGTTCCATTCGGCATACACTGCTCTTTTCCCGCGCCATTTCGCGACGCCCGTCGCATCCGAACGCCCACCATGTCCGACGCACTTCCGCCGCATCCCGCACTCGACGCGCTTCTCGCCGGCATGGCCGACGCCGCCGTCGGGCGCACGCCCGCGCGGCTGCTGGCGGTGAGCAAGACCCAGCCTGCGGAAGCCATCGCGCACGTCGCCGCCGCCCTGCGCGCGCGGCCCGCCGCCGGCCCGGTGGCCTTCGGCGAAAATTACGTGCAGGAAGCGCTGGCGAAACAACCGTCGCTCGGCGGGCTCGGCATCGAGTGGCATCTGATCGGCCATCTGCAGTCGAACAAGGCGAAAGAGGCCGCCGCCGCGTTCGACTGGGTGCAGACCTTGGACCGGCCGAAGCTGGTGGAGGCGCTGGCCAGGCATCGCGCGCCGGGGCAGGCGCCGCTCAACGTGCTTATCCAGGTCAACATCGACGACGAGGCCAGCAAGCACGGCTGCCGGCCGGAGGACATCGACGCCCTGGCCGCCGCCATTGCCGCCCGACCGGCGCTGCGCCTGCGCGGGCTGATGGCCATTCCGGCACCGGACCCCGCCATGGATCGCCGCCGCGCCGCGTTCCGGCGCATGCGTGCGCTGTTCGACGCCCTCGCCGCCGGCCGGCCCGGCATCGACACGCTGTCGATGGGCATGAGCGAGGACTACGCGCTGGCCATCGCCGAAGGTGCGACGATGGTCCGCGTCGGCAGCGCGCTGTTCGGCGCCCGCCCGCCCAAACCGTCATCGACCGCGCCGGACGGCGCCCCTTCCCCGGAGACCGCATGAGTTCCGCATCGACCCTCGCCTTCATCGGCGGCGGCAACATGGCCCGAAGCCTGATCGGCGGCCTGATCGCCCGCGGCACCGACGCCGCCGACATCCGCGTTTCCGAACCCGTCGACATCCTCCGCGACGCGCTCGCCCGCGACTTCGGGGTGACGGTCGGCGCCGACAACGCCGAAGCCGCGGCCCCGGCCGGCCTGTGGCTGCTGGCGGTGAAGCCGCAGGTCATGCGCGCGGTCTGCGAAGCCCTGGCGCCGCTGGCGCAGGCCAACCGGCCGCTGGTGGTGTCGATCGCCGCCGGCATCACCGCCGCGCAGTTGCAGCGTTGGCTCGGCGGCGGCGTGGCCGTGGTCCGGGCGATGCCGAACACCCCTGCGCTGCTCGGCGCCGGCGTCACCGGCCTGTTCGCCAGTGTCGAAGTGGATGCGAACGGCCGCGAACGCGCGACCAACCTGCTTGCCAGTGCCGGCAAGACCGTATGGATCGACGATGAGGCGCGGATGGACGCGGTGACCGCCACGTCCGGCAGCGGCCCGGCCTACATCTTCCTGCTGGCCGAGGCAATGGAGGCCGCCGCCATCGCCGAAGGCCTCCCGGCCGACGCCGCGCGCACCCTGGTGCAGGAGACGATCCTCGGCGCCGCGCGCATGCTCACCGAAGCCGGCGAAGACCCGGCCGAACTGCGCCGCCGGGTGACCTCGCCGGGCGGCACCACCCAAGCCGCGGTCGAGACCTTCGAGGCCGGCGGCTTCCGCGCGCTGGTGGCGCAGGCGATCGGCAACGCGACCGAGCGCGGCCGGCAACTGTCCGCCGCCAACGACTGAGCGAGGGGCCCGTGCGATACGGCCGGCATCCATCCGTCGCTGCCAGCCGTATCGATGGGAGCCCTTCGCCACGCCGCCAGGATCGAACCATGCCGCATCGCAGCCTGTCGCATCGCCGCACGCCGATCGTTGTCGCCCTGCTCTGTTTCGCTCTCGTCGCCTGCGGCGGCGACAAGCCCAAGATCGCGAAACGCCTCGACACGCCGCAGGAAGCGGTGAGCCGGGTCGGCGACATCACCGTCCGCGCCAACCTGGTGCCCACCGCCAGCCTCAACGAAGCGGTCGCGCGCAGCTACGGCATCGAACGCGGCGACCGCCGGCTGATGTTGATGGTCTCGGTGCGCAAGGGCCCGGAAGGTTTGGAAACCGCACTGCCGGCCACCATCACCGGCACCGTCGCCAACCTGCACGGCCAGCGCGAGACGCTGACGATGCGCGAAATCCGCTCGGGGGAGTATGTCGACTACGTCGGCGACACCGAGGTTTCGCCCCCGGACACGCTCACCTTCGATCTGAAAATCGTGCGCGAAGGCGGCGCGGCGTCGACGATGCGCTTCTCGCGGGATTTCTCGTCCGAATGAAGACCGGTCTGCCGGACCGCGCTACCGCACCGACCAGGCCCGGATGACTCCGGCGATCGCGCGCACGCCTTCGGTCAGCGCCGCCGGGCCGGGCTGCAGGATGATCGGCGACTTGATCTCGTGCAGCGCGCCGTCGCGGACCGCGGGGATCGCGTCCCAGCCCGGCCGCGCGAGAACCTTGTCCGGACGGAATTTCTTGCCGCACCACGAGCCGAGCATAATGTCCGGCGCGCGCCGGATGACCTCGCCGGGATCTTCGAGGATGCGCCCCTTGGCCAGCGACGACGCCGCGCGTTCGGGAAAGATGTCGTCGCCGCCCGCGATCGCGACCAGTTCCGATACCCAGCGGATGCCGCTGATCATCGGTTCGTCCCATTCTTCGAAATAGACCTTCGGCCGCCGCGGCAGCGTCGCCGCCTGCGCGGCGATGGCATCGAGCCCGCGCGCGAGTTCGTCGGCATAGGCATTGGCCTTGTCGGTCGCACCGACCAGCGCACCGAGCCGGCGGATGTAATCGAGAATCCCGTCGACACTGCGGTGATTGCTGATCCACACTTCGACGCCCTGCCTGATCAGCGCGGAGGCGATCTCGGCCTGGATATCGGAAAACCCGACCACGAAATCCGGTTCGAGCCGCAGGATCTCGCCGATCTTCGCCGAAGTGAACGCACTGACCTTCGGCTTTTCCCTGCGCGCGATGGCCGGGCGCACGGTGAACCCGCTGATGCCGACGATGCGGTGCTGCTCGCCGAGCGCGTACAGCACCTCGGTCGGTTCTTCGGTGAGGCAGACGATGCGCTGCGGGCCGCGCGCCGCGGGAGTGCTCACGGATACAACATCCGCTTCGTCCACGCGCCGTCCGCGCCGCGTTCGTAGAGATGGCGCTCGTGCAGCCGGAACTGCGCGCCGTACCAGAATTCGATGCGGCGCGGCACGACGCGGAAACCGCCCCAGCGCGGCGGGCGCGGCACCTCCGCGCCCTCGAAACGGGCCTTCGCTTCGTCGAAACGGCGCGCGAAGGTTTCGCGCGCGTCGAGCGTCTCCGACTGCTGCGACGCCCAGGCGCCGAGCTGACTGTCGCGGGGGCGGCGGGCGAAATACGCCTCGGCTTCGGCATCGTCGACGATCTCCACATCGCCCTCGATCCGCACCTGCACGCCGTCCTCGCCCAGCGCCTTCCAGAAGAACAACAGCGCGGCCTTCGGATGCGCCTGCAGCTCGCGACCCTTGCGCCCATCGAGATGGGTGTAGAACACGAAACCGCGTTCGTCGTGCGACTTCAACAGCACCATCCGCGCCGAGGGCTGGCCGTCGGCGTCGACGGTGGCCACGGTCATCGCGGTGGGTTCGGGAATGCCGGCGGCCTTGGCCTGGGCGAAGAGGTCGTCGAACGTGGCGAGGGCTTCGGCATGGAGCGTCATGGCGGGGTCCGATGAGCAGGCCGGATGTCGGCGTTGCGCTATTGTCGCCGGATGCCGCAGCCCCCGCACACGATCTCGATCAAATCCGTACGCGAATCGGCCGCACACCGCCCATCGGGCTTCGCTGCGACGGTGGTGTCGCGGGCGCTCGACGATGCGCTGGCGCACGATGCGAAGGTCTTCGCCATCGCCGGGCTGCAGGGATCGGGCAAATCCACGCTCGCCGCGCAGATGGCGGCGCTGGCGCATTCGCGGGGGCTGCGGGTCGCGACGCTGTCGATCGACGACGTGTATTTCGGTCCGCGCGAACGTGGGCGACTGGCGCGCACCGTGCATCCGCTGCTGGCGACGCGTGGACCACCGGGCACCCACGACATCGCACTGGCCTGCGATACCCTCGATGCGCTGCGCGCCGGCGCATCGGCACGCCTGCCCCGCTTCGACAAGCGCAGCGACCGCCGCCTGCCGCCCTCGCGCTGGCCGGGTGCGGCTGCGGTCGATCTGGTGCTGCTCGAAGGCTGGTGCCTGCAGGTTCCGCCGGAGCCGGCCCCGGCGCTGCGCGCGCCGATCAACGCGCTGGAGCGCGACGAAGACCCGGCAGGCGTCTGGCGGGCCTACTGCAACGACGCGCTCGGCCGCGACTACCCGGCGCTGTGGGCGCGGATCGATCGTCTGGTGTGGCTGCAGCCGCCGGGCTTCGCGCCGGTCGCGCGGTGGCGCCAGCAGCAGGAAACCCGGATGGGCGGGCCGCTCTCGCGCGCCGGGATCGCACGCTTCGTGCAGCATTTCGAACGCGTGAGCCGGCAGGCGCTGCGCACGTTGCCCGGGATCGCGGCGCGCACGCTGACGCTGGACGCGCGCCGACGCGTCCTTCCCCAACCCTGGTGAACGCCGCAACCGATGCCTGGCGACCCGTTGCGCAGCGCGATCCGGCAAGAAGCGCATCGCACGCTCTAAACTGCCGGCCATGGAATTCGCACCGCATCTCGTCCTGATCGGCCCGATGGGCGCCGGCAAGAGTTCGATCGGCCGTCGCCTGGCGCAGGCGCGCGGGCTGCCGTTCGTCGATCTGGACCGCGAGATCGAAGCCCGCGCGGGCACCGACATCCCCACGATCTTCGCCCACGAAGGCGAGGCCGGCTTCCGCCGGCGCGAGCGCGGAGCGCTGGCCGACGTTCTCGACGGCGCGCCCTGCGTCCTCGCCACCGGCGGCGGCGCGGTGCTCGATCCCGACAATCGCGCGCGGATGCGGCGGCAGGGCTTCGTGGTGCATCTGCGCATCGACGTGGACGCGCAATTGGCGCGACTGGCCAACGACCGCAGCCGTCCGCTGATCGCCGGCGACGACCGTGAGGCGGTGCTGCGCCGTCTGGCAGCGGAACGCGACCCGCTCTACGCCGCCATCGTCGACCTGGACTTTCCACCCACAGGCCCGGGCCCGGCCGACGCCGCCGCCCGATTGGCGGCGCTGCTGGAAACGCGCTGGCCCCGCACCGTTCACGCCACCGATCCGGACCCGACATGACCGCATCCGCTCCTCGCATCGTCCACATCGGCGGCGCCCACCCGTACACCATTTCGATCGGCGACGGCCTGCTGGACGACGGCACCGCCCTGACCGCACGCATCCGCGGCCGGCATGCGCTGATCGTCAGCGACGAGCACGTCGCGCCGCTGTTCGCGCGCCGGGTCGAGATCGCGCTGCACAACGCCCGCCCCGATCTGCGCGTGGGCCGGTTCGTGATTCCGCCGGGCGAACAGGCCAAGACCCTCGCCCGTTTCGGCGATGTCGTCGACGCGCTGGCCGCGCTCGGCGCCACCCGCGACGCCTGCGTCCTCGCGCTGGGCGGCGGCGTGGTCGGCGACCTCGCCGGCTTCGCCGCGGCGTGCTGGATGCGCGGCATCGACTGCATCCAGTTGCCCACCTCGCTGCTGGCCATGGTCGATTCCTCGGTCGGCGGCAAGACCGCCGTCGACCTGCCCCAGGGCAAGAACCTGGTCGGCGCCTTCCATCCGCCGCGCGCGGTGCTCGCCGACCCCTCGGCGCTCGACACGCTGCCGGAACGCGAACTGCGCGCCGGGCTGGCCGAAGTCGTCAAATACGGCGCGATCGTGGATGCACCATTCCTCGACTGGCTGGAAGCGAACGCGCCTTCGCTGCTGGCGCGCGAACGCGAGGCGCTGGTCGAGGCCATCGCCCGCAGCTGCCAGCACAAGGCCACCATCGTCGAGCACGATCCGTTCGAACACGGCGAACGCGCGCTGTTGAATTTCGGCCACACCTTCGGCCATGCGATCGAGGCCGAGCAGGGCTACAGCGGCGACGGCCGCGACGCGCTCAACCACGGCGAAGCCGTGGCCGTGGGCATGGTGCTGGCGGCGCGACTGTCCGCGCATCTGGGCATGGCGGCGGCGGCGGACGCCGAGCGCCTGCGCACGCTGTTGACCGCCTTCGGACTGCCGACGACGCTGCCGTCGGGGCTGGACGCCAACCCGTTGCTCGACCGCATGCGCCTGGACAAGAAGGCCCATGCCGCCGGCCTGCGCTTCGTGCTGTGGGAAGCGCCCGGCGCGGCGCGGATCGTCGACGGCGTTCCCGAAGACGCGGTGCTGGAAACCCTGCTGGCGGGCTGAGTTGGCCCTCCGCGCAGGCCCCGAAACAGGCCCAGGAGCGGGCCGCTGCCCTTACAATCCGCGGATGCGCATCCTCCTGCAACAACGCCCCGACGGCCCCGAAGCCCCGCGCTTCGTGCAGTTGCAACTCGAGGCCGACCTGCTGGGCGGCTGGGCGGTGATCCGCGAGAGCGGCCAGATCGGCAAGCGCAGCACGCTGAAGCGCGAGCAGTATCTCGACCAGGCCACCGCGCTCGCCGCGTTCGAGCGCGCACGCGACCAGACGCTCAAAAAAGGCTTTCAATTGGTATTCGCACAAGGCGTCGACGCTCCGAACTGAGCCGCACCGAACGTATCCGCACCTCACCGCCGCCGCGCACCTCATTCCATCTCCCAGAGAGTTTCCGTGACCCCAGCCGCCCCGCTTCGCAACGACCGTTTCCTGCGCGCCCTGCGCCGCGAATCCGTGGACCGCACGCCGGTCTGGCTGATGCGCCAGGCCGGCCGCTATCTGCCGGAATACCGCGCCACCCGCAAACAGGCCGGCAGTTTCCTCGCGTTGGCGAAGAATCCGGAACTCGCCTGCGAAGTCACCCTGCAACCGCTGCGCCGTTTTCCTCTGGACGCCGCCATCCTCTTTTCCGACATCCTCACCGTGCCCGACGCGATGGGCCTGGGCCTGTACTTCGCCGACGGCGAGGGCCCGAAGTTCGAACGTCCGGTGCGGACCGCCGAGGACGTCGCGAAACTCGCGGTGCCGGACATGGAGACCGAACTGCGCTACGTCATGGACGCGGTGCGCACGATTCGCCGCGAACTCTCCGGCAGCGTGCCGCTGATCGGCTTCTCCGGCAGCCCGTGGACGCTGGCCTGCTACATGGTCGAAGGCGGCGGCAGCGACAACTTCTCGAAGATCAAGGCGATGGCCTTGAACGCGCCCGAGCTGCTGCATCGCGTGCTGTCGGTGAACACCGATGCGGTGATCGCCTATCTCGCCGCGCAGCGCGCCGCAGGCGCGCAGGCGCTGCAGGTATTCGACACCTGGGGCGGCGTGCTCAGCCCGGCGATGTATCGCGAATTCTCCCTGCCCTACCTCGTCCGCATCGCCCGCGAACTCGAACGCGGCGACGGCGCAGAGCGCACGCCGCTGATCCTGTTCGGCAAGGGCAACGCCGCGTATCTGGAAGACCTCGCCGCGTCAGGCACCGAAGGCGTGGGCGTGGACTGGCTGATCGAACTGGGCGATGCCGCTCGCCGCACCGGCGGCAAGGTCGCGCTGCAGGGCAATCTCGATCCGGCGACGCTGTACGGCTCGCCCGACGCGATCCGCGAGGAAGTGCGTCGCGCGCTCGACAGCTACGCCGCCGGCAACGGTGGCTCGCTCGACGGCCATGTCTTCAACCTCGGCCACGGCATGTCGCCGGACATGAACCCGGACCACGTCGCCGCCCTCGTGGAGGCGGTGCATGCGCTGAGCGCAAGATAAGACCGCGGTCGGCGGAGCGACGCCAAGCCGCCGGCAGCGGCCGATTCGCGCGACCACGCATTCACGCAGCCGCGAATCGCGCGGCGATGGCCTGCGCGAGCAGTTCGCCCGTCAACGGCTTGCGCAGGAAGGCATCGAAGCCCGCGGCCATCGCTTCGGGCCCCGCTTCGGCATCGGCGCGGGCGGTGATCGCGATCATCGGGCGATCGAACCCCTGCGCGCGCAGCTGTCGCGCGAGCGCAAGACCATCCATGCCCGGCAGATCGAGATCGACCAGCGCAAGGTCGAAGGCCTGCGTGGCGTTCGCGGTCAACGCCGCCAGCGCATGACCCGCATGGACCGGGCGATGCCCCTGCGTCTGCAGCAGACCGATCAGTACGTCGGCGACGATGGCATCGTCTTCCACCAACAACACATCGCGGGCGACAACATCGCGCGCCTCCGGCACCCCCGGCGACACAACGGAACGCTCGGCGCGTTCGATCGGCAGATGCACGATGAAGCAGGCGCCCTCGCCCGGCGCACTCGAAACTTCGATGCCGCCGCCCATCGCCACGGCCAGTTCCTGGCAGATCGCCAGGCCCAACCCGCTGCCGCCGTAACGGCTGGCCGTGCGCGCGCCTTCGGCCTGTTCGAAGCGACGGAACAGCCGACGCTGCTGTTCGGCATCGAGACCGGGGCCGGTGTCGCGAATGGTGCAGATCAGCCCTTGCGGCGACAGTGATTCGATCGACAGCGACACCGCGCCGCGCGCCGTGAACTTGATCGCATTGCCGAGAAGATTGAGCAGAATCTGGCGGATCCGAGTCGGATCGCCACGCCAGCCGCCGCGGGCATCCTCCGCCACGACGACATCGAAGCGAAGCGCCTTGCGCTCGGCGAGCGGGCGCATCAACCCCACCACGTCGTCGATCAACCCATCGATCGGAAAATCGACCGCCTCCAGTTCCAGTCGCCCGGCCTCGATCCGCGCCAGATCCAGCGCATCGTTGACCAGGCGCAGCAGGTGCTCGCCGGCCCGACGGATCGCCCACACCTGACCCTGTTGCCGGTCGTCGAGCCTCGTCGTGAGCAGCAATTCGCTCATGCCGAGCACACCGGTCATCGGCGTGCGCACCTCATGGCCGAGGTTGGCGAGAAAACGACTCTTCGCAAGGGAGGCCTGCTCGGCCAGCGCACGCTTCTGATCGATGAGCTGATAGTGGTACCGGCGCTTCATGCGCATGCGATCCAGATGGGCGAGCCACCACACGAATGCGGAAACCAGCAGGGCATACAGCAGCAACGCCCACCATCGCCGCCACCATGGCGCCTCCACGGTCAACGCGATCCGTCGCGTCGGCGACCACACGCCGTCGGCATTCGCCCCCTGGATTTCCAGGAGATAATCGCCCGGCGGCAACACCGAGAACACGCGCTCGCCGCGCCCCCCCTGATTCACCCAGTCCGGATCGTAACCACGCAGGCGGAAGCGATAGCGGTGCGCCGCAGGATCCGCGAACGACATCAGCCGCACCGCCACGCGCAGGTCACGATCGCCGGGGAGCATGGTCACCGCACCATCTTCGAAGGAAACCGTATCCTCGTTGCGGCGAAGCTCGAGAGTCTCGATCGACAGGTTCGATCGGCGCGCCGCCGGGAGCGGGTCCTCGACGTCGAACAGCACGAGGTCGTTGCCCGCGATCACCATGCCACGACCTTCGGGGCCATGGGACAATTGATCGATCGTGGTGTCCAGACGCGGCAAGCCATCGCGCAAACCGAACATGCGGACACGTCGCGCTCGCGGATCATAGAGCATCAGGCCGCGCACGCTGTTCAGCCACACCTGACCGCCAGCGGTCGCGAGCACACTCCGCGTTTCCGCCACGGGCAAGCCGTCCGCGGACGACACCTGGCGCAGCAAATGCAGATTCCGTCCGTCCCATCGATATTCTTCGATACTGCCGAATCGCGTCACCCAAATCCGATTCGGCGATGCGAATGCCAGCGCATACACATACTCACCCTCCGGCAAGGGCACTTTGCGGAAGCCGTTTCCGTCCCAACGACGCAGATGTTTGCCATCGCTGTACCAAGGCGACCCATCCGGTGCGAAACGAAGGTCGATATATGCCTCAGCCTCAGCATCCAGGGTCTCTTGAGGCGAAAAATGCCGGAGCACTCGTCCATCGGGCGCAAGAAGAACGATTCCGCCACCGTAGATGGACAGCCAGATTTTCCCTTCACGATCACAGTCGAGAGTCTCGGGCAAGTGAATGCCATCGCGCTCCTGCAACATGAACAACCGCCGAGATCGCCACGTCGCAGGGTCAAAAGCAACCACACCACTTGCATCGGCCAAGACGACTTGGCCATCGGGGCACAGCCTCAACGTACGAGGATCTTCCAACCCCAAGCCAGCTGTCGACACTCCATGCAAAACGCGGCCATTTTCCCATCGCACCTTACTCAAGCTCTCAGAATCAAGCGCCCATATGTTGCCAAAAGAGTCAAAATCTCCACTAAGCAGGCGCCTACTGTCATCAGCGGCAGACAAATTCAAAATTCGCAGGCGAGCATACTCTACAGGGAGACGAAATAATCCTCTTGTATAGGATACGACCCACAAAATTCCTTCGCCATCCAATGCCATCCTGAAAACACCCTCTTTAAATCCAAAATTATCCAAAAAAAATTTTTTCCCCTTCTTATAATAATAGTGGCGATAAAGCCCACTATAGCTACCGACCCACATACCTCCATCGCCCGAATGAACGACTGTCGCACGCTCGAATCCGCCAATTTCCTTCTTTGATGCAAAACGGATCAGCCTATCTCGCTCGTCAAGCAAATGCAGACCTTCGTCAGCCCCAATCCAAACCAGACCGCCTACCGACCTTGTTAGCGCAACAACCGGCTTAGATCCAATTTCTTTTTCATGCAAGCGCTCTGATCGCAAATATTTATTTCGCACAAACAAACGCCACAAACCATTTTCTGTACCGACGAGAAGAACACCATTCTCGCGTGCTAGCAATGCTATGGGACTGCCTCCTTTGAACAGACTATCTACATGCAGAACAAATGGAATAATAATTCCTTTTCGGCCAACCATGCACACAACACCAGCGTGTGTGACCAGCCACAAATTCCCACCCCCATCAGACGACATGGCCGTGATATCGATTGCACAGCGCTGGCTGGCTTTATCGAAAGCAATGCGGCGCGGCGTGCGTCTACCGGGGTCGAGCACCGTCAGCGCGTACCATGTGGCAGCCCATACGCGATCATCAGCATCGACATGAAGGACCGTGACATCGTTCTCGGGCAGCGAATTCTCGACGCCCATCTCCCGCCGCCAGAACCGGAAGCGTTCGCCGTCGTAGCGGGCGAGGCCATCGGAGGTCGCCAGCCAGACGTAACCCTGCCGATCGACGGCGAGGTCGTTGATCATCCCCGGCAAGCCGTGTTCGGCGCCGAAGCGGACGAAGCGCGGCTCGACTTCGGGCAGGCGCGCGGCCGAAACCGCGAAAACTGCCAGCAGCGCGCAGAATCCGGCCATTGCGGCCAGCATTCGGCGCATCGTCCCGCGTGAGGCCATGCTGCTTGCGCTGGGCTCGTCCATGCGTCTCCTGAACATCGCCCCGAATCCGGGCTGGACCCGGGCCGCAATGGTTCGTTGCATTCCCGTGCGGGCGTATCCTGCGGCATCGCCCTAGAATCCGGCAAACCCCGCGAGGTTCCGCATGCCGTTCGCCACCCGCATCATCGCCGGTCTCTTTCTCTGCCTGTCGGCGGCTGTGGCTCACGCGGCCGAGCCCGTGCAATATCGGCTCGACCCGGTGCATACGCGAGTGATGTTCGCGATCGACCATGCCGGGTTCTCGAAGGCCATCGGCACCGTCTCCGGCAGCACCGGCACCCTGGTGTTCGACCCGGAAGACTGGCGCAGCGCGCAACTGCGGGCGAGCGTGCCGATGACCCGGATCGATCTGGGCGACGCCGCCTGGAACAAGGCCACCCTCGCCGGCAACCTGCTGGATGCCGAGGACCATCCGACCGCGGAATTCGTCTCGACCCGGGTCGAGCCGCTCGCACCGGATCGCGCCACCGTCCACGGCTCCCTCACCCTGCGCGGGGTGTCGCGCGAGGTCGCCCTGGCGGTGACGCTCAACGCCGCGAAACGACATCCGCTGCCGCCGTTCCGGCGCACGGTCGGCTTCTCGGCCACGACAACGCTCAGCCGCAAGGCTTTCGGCATCGACGCCTGGCCGACGGTGATCGGCGACACCGTGGAACTGCGGATCGAAGCCGAAGCGATCCGCGACCGCAGCGACGACGGCAACGGCGCAACCGATCCGCTCATCCCCGCCTCTTCTCCTACGGAAGCCGCGCCACACACCGCCCCCGACACCACCACGGAACCCGCGCCATGAACCTGAAGAACACCGCCGACCGCTGGGGCGGTATCAGCCAACTGCTGCACTGGACGGTCGCCGCCCTCATCTTCGTCATGGCTTATCTCGGTCTGACCATGGGCGATCTGCCCAACGGCCCGGACAAGATCAAGACCTACGCCCTGCACAAGTCGATCGGCATCACCATCCTCGCGCTGGTCGCGCTGCGCCTGCTGTGGCGTCTGTATGCCGGCACGCCCACGCCGGTGCCGGGTTCGCCGCGCTGGCAGGCGCGCATCGCATCGCTCACCCATGGCGCGATCTACCTGCTGTTGTTCGCGATCCCGATGAGCGGCTGGGTGCTCAATTCCGCCGCGGGCTTCCCGCTGCAATGGTTCGGGCTGATCAACCTGCCGTACATCGTCGGCGAGAACCACGATCTGCACGAACTCGCCGAAGAAGCGCACGAGCTGATGTTCTGGGCACTCGCGTTTCTGGTCGTGGCCCATGCCGGGGCCGCGTTCTATCACCACATTTTCCAGCGCGACGCGACGCTCGCGCGGATGCTGCCGCGAGGCTGGCTGCGTGCGGGCGACACACCCGATGCCCCACCGCCGGCCTCTTCTTCCTCCGACACCTCTACCGAATGAATGCCCAAGGACCCCGACCGATGCCGCACAGATCATTGACGACCCTGGCCCTCGGCGCCGCCATGGCGCTGATCGCCGTGCCCGCTCACGCCGCGAACTATGTCCAGGCCAAGGGCACCGGCTCCACGCTCACGTTCTCCGGCAAATACCAGGGCGACGTCTTCAACGGCCGCTTTCCCGGTTTCGCTACCGTATTTTCGTTCGATCCGGCGAAGCTCGCGGGCGCACGGCTGACCGTGGTCATCCCGCTGGTCAGCGCCACCGCCGGCAACCCCGACTACGACAGCGAACTGCGCGGGTCGGCGTTCTTCGACAGCAAAAAATTCCCGCAGGCCCGCTATACCGCCACGAAATTCCGCAGCCTGGGCGGAAACAGATACGCCGCCGACGGCACGCTGAGCCTGCGCGGCGTCAGCAAACCGGTGACCCTGACCTTCACCTGGACCGCTGGCGCCCAGCCGACGCTGGCCGGGACGGCGGTGGTGAAGCGGCTCGATTTCGGCGTGGGCGGCGGCGACTGGGCCGACACCAGCGTGATCCCGAACGAGATCCAGATCGCCACCAAGGTCGTGTTCCAGCCCAAGTGATCCATCCGCGGCCGGCCTTCCCGCCGGTCGCGAGGCCATGGACATCCGGCCGCCGCCGATGCATACAATCCCCACGTATCCAACATCAGGGGAGCGGCACGTGAAAGAGCGCGCACGACAGAT
This sequence comes from uncultured Lysobacteraceae bacterium, assembly GCA_946480825.1. Next base: position 36,978 of record CAMLLG010000027.1, on the reverse strand, counting down.
CCGATTGGTCGCGACGTACTGGATCCTGGATCCGGTGAGATGGGCGCAGCAGGTCGCGCCCACGCTGGGGGAACTGCAGGAGAACGGCATCGCCATCACCCGCGCGAAGGTGAAGGCGCATCCGCGCCGCAATGCGGCGTTCCCCTATCGGGTCTCGATCACCGCCAAAGTCACCGACAGGGCCCGCGCGCTGCGCTACATGCAACTGGCCGAGCCGATGTGCAAGCCGGCCGGCATCGAGACGGGCAGCATCACGAATGCCTGGTACGGCTGACGGCCGCGACGCCGTTCGGGCGGCGCTTTCCGCGCATGCCCGGTGCGATTCGCGCATCCGTCGATGCGTTCACTGCGTCGTCGACGTCTTCGACGGCAATGGGCGCAAGGTGTAGACCAGCGCGCCGAGCATGTCGCCGGCGCGCTGTTTTTCGTGGCAGCCCAGGCATTCGCCGGCGGCGCGGATCGGCCCGGTCACGCGCAGTCCATCGCCCTCGGTGCGCACCACCAGACGCTCACCTGCGGACAGCGCGCGCAATGCGCCCGATTCGTCCGGCCGCAATGGACGACCCTTGAGACGCGGCACCTGCGGCACACCGGCTTCGACGTGCTGAAACCCCATGAATGGCGCGTCGAACACCTGCGGCGGGTCATGCTTCGCGATACCGATCAAGGCCACATCGACGACCCGCAGGTTGCGTTCGCCGGGCATCCGATAGCGCTGCATCGTGCGCATCATCGGCGTGATCCGCGTGCGGCCGAATCCGGCGCTGTCGACGAAAGCCAGTACGAAGTCGTCGTGCATCCGCAGCAGGTCGCGCGGCGGAGCATCGCGCGCCACCGCCAGCGACCAGCCCGCGGTCGCGACCGCCGCCGACAATACCGCCAGTCCGCCACGCACCGCCCATCGCCGTGTCATGAACCTTCTCCCGACGGAGCCGCCACGAATGCCGCCGCGATCGACGCATCGAACGGCCAGTCCAGCTCGCCCCCATCGACGCGTCGCAGCACCGGCACGCGATGCCCGTAGGCTTCTTCCAGCGCGATGTCGTCGTCGATGAAAACGCTCTCGAACGCGGGGGCCCGCGCCTCGGCCAATACCGCCAGCGCCAGATCGCACAGATGGCAATCGTCGCGCTGATAGAGCACGAAGGCGGGAGCTGCGGACACCATACGCCACCGTCGCTGCGGCAAGGACAATGGGGCATAGAATACGCACCTCCGGCGCCCCGGGGCACCGTCGGCGCGCACAAGAACGACACACCGGAACCCGCGCATGGCCGTCAGCACTTTCGACCTGTTCAAGATCGGCATCGGTCCGAGCTCCTCGCACACGGTCGGGCCGATGCGCGCCGCCTGCCGTTTCGTCCATCGCTGGTTGGCCGACAGCGGCGATCTCGCGCGTACCGCGCGCGTCCGCGCCGAAGTGTTCGGCTCGCTCGCGCTCACCGGTCGCGGCCACGGCACCGACAAGGCGGTGCTGATGGGCCTCGAAGGCCACTGGCCGAACGAGATCGATCCCGACGCGATTCCCGAAGCGCTCGCGCGCATCCGCGGCGAGAAGAAGATCCGTCTGCTCGGCCGGCACGACATCGGCTTCGACGAGAAGCACGACCTGATCATGAACAAGCGCCAGAAACTGCCGTTCCACACCAACGGCATGCGCTTCACCGCGTTCGACGCCGACGGCGCGGTCATCGCCACCCGCGATTACTACTCGGTCGGCGGCGGCTTCGTCGTCAACCAGGACGAAGCGGCGGAAGACCGCATCGTCGCCGATACCACCGAACTGCCGTATCCGTTCTCCAGCGGCGCCACGCTGCTGGAACAGTGCGAACGCAACGGCCTGAACATCGCCGACCTGATGTTCGCCAACGAACATGCCTGGCGTTCCGGCACCGAGATCCGCCAGGGCCTGCGCGAGATCTGGGAAGCGATGCAATCCTGCGTGCTGCGCGGCATCCGCGAGACCGGCACGCTGCCCGGCGGTCTGCACGTGACGCGGCGCGCGCCCACCCTGCACGCGGAACTGTCGTCGAAACCGGAAGCGGCGATGCGCGACCCGCTGACCGTGCTGGACTGGGTGAATCTCTACGCGCTCGCGGTCAACGAAGAGAACGCGGCCGGCGGCCGCGTCGTCACCGCGCCCACCAACGGCGCCGCCGGGATCATCCCGGCCGTGCTGCATTACTACGACCGCTTCTGCCCCGGCGCGAACGAACAGGGCGCGTTCGATTTCCTGCTTACCGCCGCGGCCATCGGCATTCTCTACAAGGAAAACGCCTCGATCTCCGGCGCCGAGGTCGGCTGCCAGGGCGAGGTCGGCGTGGCCTGTTCGATGGCCGCCGCCGGCCTGACCGCCGCGCTCGGCGGCACGCCCGGGCAGATCGAGAACGCGGCCGAGATCGGCATGGAGCACAACCTCGGCCTCACCTGCGACCCGATCGGCGGGCTGGTGCAGATCCCGTGCATCGAACGCAACGCGATGGGCGCGGTGAAGGCGATCAACGCCTCGCGCATGGCCCTGCGCGGCGACGGCAAGCACAAGGTCTCGCTCGACAAGGTCATCAAGACCATGCGCGACACCGGCCGCGACATGCAGGACAAGTACAAGGAAACCAGCCGCGGCGGCCTGGCGGTGAACGTCATCGAGTGCTGAGCGGCAGCCTGCGCTCGTCGTCGCATCGGGCGCGCTGACGGCACGATCATCGCCGTGACCGGCAAACCGTCGGACCCGGGTCGGGAATGACCTCGGCAATGCGGCCTGCATGACTGCCGGGAGGCGGATCGCCATCTGCGCCACACCGGACACCTCTCCTCGGGCGGTCGGGACATCCCCGACCAAGGCCCCGTACCGGGAACCCGCACGGAAAACGACTTGCGTCGCGCGATTTCGACCGATGACCATGCCGGCCCCGCTTGCGGCGCCCTTTCCCCGGCGTACACTCGACACGTCAACGGGCTGGATGGGGGCCACCCGATGCAACGTTTTCTCCTCTTGTCCGCAGCCTACTTCGTCGGCGCGTGGTACGCGGTGGCGTTCATCGGCATGGGCGCGGAAGTCACGCTGATCTGGCCGCCGGCCGGCATCGCCTTCGCGGCGACCCTGCGCTACGGCCCGCGCTGGTCGCTGATCGCGGTGATGCCGGTCCTGCTGACCCACCTGCTGCTCGCGCCGATCCCGCCGGCTTTCCTGCCGTTTTCGCTGCTGAGCAACGTGCTCGGCGCGCTCGCCGGTCATTTCGCCTGCGCGCGTTGGAAGGATCTGGACAACCCGCTGAGCATGCACAGCGGTTTCAGCATTCTGCTGGGCGGCCTGGTGATGTCGCTGGTGTCGGGCCTCATCGGCAGCAGCGGACTGATCGCGGCGGGGATGCTGGACGGCCACGATTTCTGGCCTGCCTACGCGAAGTGGGCGTTGGGCGATCTGCTCGGCATCATGACCCTCGGGCCGGTGGTGTTGTTTTTCAGCGATCCGGCGGCACGATCGCGCACGCTCCACCGACCGGTCGCGCTGTATGCGCCGCGTCAGGAAAAAGCGGTCTGGATGGCCTGCCTGCTCGGGACCTATCTGGCGATTTCGCTGATCGGCATCCACAGCAGCCCCTACGCTTACGGCATGGTCGCACTGCCGCTGGCCGTGCTGGTGTGGGGCGCGATCCGCTTCGAACCGATCTGGTCGATCGTGGGCACCGCAGCCACGGTGCTGACGCTGACCTCGCTCGCCGGGTTGGGCATGGCCGGATTTCCGGCGCCGCACGACACCCTGGAAGCGGCGATGCTGCTGGGTTCGATGTGCGTGTTCGCGAACGTGCCGATCACTCTCATGGCGGCGATGGCGCAGCAGCGTGCGGCGAACCAGCGCGCACTGCGGCGCGCGACGACGGACGAGGCCACCGGCCTGCCGAACCGCGCAGCGTTCGAATCGGCGATGAAGGCGGCGCGCGCCGGCACCGATCGCAACCGGAGCCTCGCCTATCTCGATCTGGATCATTTCAGCGTGATCAACGACACCACTGGCCACGCCGCCGGCGACGCGATGCTGCACGGCATCGGCTCGCTGTTGCGCGCGGAGATCGGTACGGACGGCGAGGTGTTCCGGATCGGCGGCGACGAGTTCGCGCTGCTGCTGGAGGGCGACGACGCGCGTCTGCGTGCGCGCATCGAGCAGGTCCGCCAGGCGATCGAGCAATATCGCGTGGGTTGGCACGGCCGGGTGCTGAACGCCACCGCCAGCATCGGGCTGGTGCCGTTCCGCGCCGCGGAGACGGGACGCGCCGATCTGATGTCGCTGGCCGACACCGCCTGTTTCACCGCCAAGGAACTGGGCGGCAACCGCATCTGTCTGGCCAACGAATCGCGCGGCGACGCCCAGGACCGCACCGAAGCCATGCGCTGGGCGGTACGCATCCGCGAAGCGCTGGACCGCGGACTGTTCGAACTGCACTGCCAATCGATCTCGCCCTTCGCCGACGGCGACCTGGGCGGCCTGCACATCGAAATCCTGCTGCGCATGCGCGACCGCGCCGGCGGGCAACTGCTGGCGCCCGGGCAATTCATTCCCGCGGCCGAACGCTTCCAACTGGGCGTGGCGCTGGACCGGCACGTGATCGAACTCGCGTTGCGCTGGTTCGAATCGCGGCCCGTCGCCGCGGAACGGGTCGGTCTGTGCGCGATCAATCTCACCGCGGCGTCGATGGTGGACGAATCCTTCCGCGACTTCCTGATCGCCCGCGTGCGCCGCAGCACGCTGCCCGCGCACAAGCTCTGCTTCGAGATCACCGAGACCAGCGCCGTCCGCGATCTGTCCCGCGCGCAGGAACTGATCCAGAAACTGCGCGCGCTGGGCTGCGCGTTCGCGCTGGACGATTTCGGCACCGGCTTCTGCTCGTTCGACTATCTGCGTTCGCTCGATGTCGATTATCTGAAGATCGACGGCAGCTTCATCCGCAATCTCGCAGACTCCGACCTGTCCGCGGCGGTCGCGCGCTCGATCGCCGACATCGCTCACGTCCTCGACAAGAAGACCATCGCCGAACAGGTCGAAAGCGAGGCGGTCCTGCAGACCCTGCGCACGCTCGGCATCGATTACGCGCAGGGCTATTTTCTGCACCGGCCGCAACCGCTGGAAGAGTTCTTCAGGGCGAACGGCGAGACCGCCGCGATCACCGCCTCAGCGGCACGCTGAGGCGGACGCGATCTCCAGAACATCGTCGAGCAGCGCGGCCGCGGTGACCGCCGCGCCGGCGCCCGGCCCCTGGATCACCAACGGCTGCTGCGAATAGCGGTCGGACCAGATCGCGACCCGGTTGTCGGTGCCGGCACCGCCGGCGAGCGGATGCGTCGCCGGCAGCGATTCCAGCCCGACCCGCGCGCGTCCGTCTTCCAGCCGTGCGATGAAGCGCAATTTCTCGCCGCGCTTGTAGGCATCGGCGTAGCGTTCCCGAAGCGGCGCGTCGAGTTGCGGCAACGCGGCATCGACATCCGCGGCCGACAGCGCCGCGAGCGACGACGGCACCAGCGAATCGACCTCGACGTCGGCGCTGTCGAGCACGACGCCGGCGGTGCGGGCGAGGATCAGGAGTTTGCGGCGTACGTCTTCGCCGCTGAGATCGTCGCGCGGATCCGGCTCGGTGTAGCCGTCATCGCGCGCCTGGCGCACGAAACCGGAAAACGGGCGCAGACCATCGTATTGGTCGAACAACCACGCCAGCGACCCCGAAAGTACGCCGGCGATGCCGTGGATGCGGTCGCCGCCGGCTTGCAGCGCGCGCAGCGACGACAACAACGGCAGCCCGGCGCCGACGGTGGCGCGGTCGCCGTAGCGCGCGCCGCTCCGCGCGCAGGCTTCGCGGATGTCGCGCCAGCGCGCGAGCGAGGTGCCCTGCCCGAGTTTGCAGGCGGTGACGACATGAATGCCCTGCGCGAGCCACGCCGCATGCTGTTCGGCGACGGCATCGCTCGCGGTGGCGTCGATGACGATCCGGGTCTCCGGGCCGGCGAGCGCACGCGCGACATCGGCGAGCGACGCGGAGGCTTCAGTCGCTTCGCGCCACTCGCGACCGTCGACGGCGGGCCGGAAAGCATGGCGCGAATTGGCGACATGCGCCAGCGTCAGGCGCTCGCCGAACGACGTGCCCTGCCAGGCGGCCAACCGTGCGAGCACCGCCGTGCCCACCGTGCCGGTCCCCAGCAGCGCGATCCGCGCGGGCGCTGTCCGTGCGGACGTGGTCGCGATGTCGGCGGAATTCGGCGTCCGCCGCGATCCGACGGGGGGACGCGTCGCGATCGCGGCGATGGTCATACCGCGATCTGTTTCGACGACCGCTTGCCCGCATCGATCACCGCGAGCGCGCGATCGAGCGCGGCGGCGATGTCGGCGACCAGGTCGTCCGCATGTTCGATGCCCACCGACAGTCGCAGCAGGCCATCGCCGATGCCGGCGGCGGCGCGCGCCTCGGCGGTCATCGCTGCGTGCGTCATCGTCGCCGGATGCGCGATCAGGCTTTCGACCCCGCCCAACGATTCGGCGAGGGTGAAATAGTCGAGACCTTCGATGAAGGCGCGCACGGCGTCGCTGCCGTCGGTCTGTGCGCTGCCGTCGAGCTCGAGGCTGAGCATCGCGCCGAAGCCCTTCTGCTGGCGCGCGGCCACGGCGTGACCCGGATGCGACGCCAGGCCCGGATAGTGCAGCGCGCGCACCGCCGGATGCGCCTGCAGCACTTCGATCAGCGCGGCGGTGTTTTCCTGATGCGCGCGCAGGCGCACGTCCAGCGTGCGCAGCCCGCGCAGGGTGAGGAAGCTGTCGAACGGCGCACCGGTGATACCCAGCGCATTCGCCCACCAGGTCAGCTGCTGCTGATGCTCCGCGGTCTTCGCCACCACCGCGCCGCCGACCACGTCGCTGTGGCCGTTGATGTACTTGGTGGTGGAGTGCACCACGAAGTCGGCGCCGAACGCGATCGGGGTCTGCAGCGCCGGCGACAGGAAGGTGTTGTCGACCACCGCCTGCGCGCCGGCCGCATGCGCGGCTTCGATCACGAAGCGCAGATCGGTGATGCGCAGCAGCGGGTTCGACGGCGTTTCGATCCACACCACCGCCGGCTTCTGCGCGAGCGCATCGGCCAGCGCGCGCGGATCGGTGAAATCGATCGTCGACAGTTCGAAGGCGCCCTTTTTCGCCAGCGCGTTGAACAGCCGCCAACTGCCGCCGTAGGCATCGTGCGGCACCACCAGACGATCGCCCGGCTGCAGCAGCGCGTGCAGCAGCAGGGTGATCGCGGACATGCCCGTGGACGTGACCACCGCGCCGGCCCCGCCTTCCAGTTCCGCCAGCGCTTCCGCCAGCAGATCGCGGGTGGGATTGCCGCTGCGGGTGTAGTCGTATCGCCGCTTCTCGCCGAAACCGGCGAAGCTGAAATTCGAGGACAGCACCAGCGGCGGGGTCACCGCGCCGAACGCGGTGTCGCGGTCGATGCCGGCACGCACGGCGCGGGTGGCGGCGCGGGCGGCGCTGCGGCCCGGTTCGATGGTATCGATGCTCATGCCTCACCTCCGGACAGATCCTGCAGCGCGGCATCGACGGCGTTGCCGATCACATTGCCGATCTCCAGCGTCTCGGTAAGAAAGGCATCGTGACCGTACTTCGAGCGCAGCACGCGAATTTCGCCCTGCGGCAGCGCTTCGGACAGCGCGAACAGATCATCCAGCGGCACCAGTCGATCCTCGGCGATGGCCACCACCGTCGTCGGCACGACCACAGCGCTCGGATCGACGCGATGCAGATCGATCGATTCGGACAGGCGCAGGAACGCGACGGGCGGTGTGCGCGCGACCCAGGTCGATGCGCAGTGTTCGAGATAATCCTCGGCGGCGACGCGCACGCGATCGTGCGTGACCGTCGGTGCCGCGTCGAAACGTTCGGCGAACTCGGCCGGCGTGCGGTAACTCAGCATCGCCAGTTGCCGCGCCAGCGCCAACCCCTGCGATTCGTCGCACTGCAATTGACCGAGCGCGACCGCCTGGCGCTGCAGCGCGCGCCATGCACTGGCGTAGGGATGCGAACGATGGGCGCCGCTGATCGCGACCAGCCGCCCCACCCGACGCGGATGACGCGCGGCGAACTGCAGGCCGACCATCGCGCCGTAGGAACTGCCGAGAAACGCGGCGACCGCATCGATGCCAAGCGCATCGAGCACGGCGGCGATGGCATCGGCCTGATCGGCGCTATCGATCACGACATCCAGGCGCCCATCCGCGCCCAGCCAGTCGATGGCCAGCAATCGCAGACGCGACGTGTCGAGACCGACGCCGCTCTGGCTCTGCCACCAACCCGCTTCGGGAAAGGCTTCGCTGGCGATCACGTGTTTGTGCGCGGAGATGCCGCCTGCGGCCAACACGACCGGCGCGCCGGCGGGGCCGACCAGTTCGTAGGCGATCTGCACATCCCGCTCGCCGGCATGGCGCAGGCGCAGGCGCGCGGGCACGCGGCCGCGGATCGCCTGGCCCGCGTCGGACGCGGTCGTGGCGAAAGATCGACAGTCGTAGGGATGCGTATCCGCGAGTTGCGGTTCGGCGTAGGCGGCGAGGGTCATGGCGGTCTCCGGGGCGATGAGGGCCATCGAAGCCGCGGGGAGACCGGAGGAATGCTGCTGCGCACGGATGAAAAGAGACACGAGCCCGCGACGCGCAACCATCTTCACGGCGGACACAGGGTCCCCGCAGGAGTTGGCACCTTGTGGAAGCCTCGCGTCGGCGATGCCTCCATCAGGTTGCCCCGGCGTCTTCGGGCCTGTCCCTCAGCCGGTCTTGATGGATGGCGCCAGTCTGCCCCCGGCTTTCACACTTGTCAATCGCTTCATGCGGATAAAGCGATGGCCATCGAGGAGCCTGTCCCGGTTCCGGGGTTTGGGCGATACTTGGGCCGATGCGCATCGCCTCCTTCGGCCCGCTGGCCGCTCTCGCTTTCACCCTCACGCTCTCCGCCTGCGCGGCCTCGGCCCGGGACGATGGTCCGCCGGATGCGCCGATCGTGGTGGGCGAGGCCTTCGTCTCCGCGGAAAATCCGGGCGAAGAGCTCGATTCCCTCACCACCTGGCGGCATCCCGACGGCACGACCTGGCTGATCTCGACCGCGAAATCGACCCACCGCCTAGTGGTCTTCGATGCGGCCACCGGTGCGCGGCTGCGCGATGTCGGCGGCAAGGGCAGCGCGCCGGGGCAGTTCAAGCGGCCGAACGGCATCGCCGTCCACGGCGACCTGCTGTTCGTGGCCGAACGCGACAATCGCCGCATCCAGATCCTGTCGCTGCCGAGCTTCCGCTCGCTCGGCGCCTTCGGCGAGCCCACGCTGCGTTCGCCGTACGGGCTGTGGCTCAATCCGCTCGCCGACGGCGCCATCGAGGTCTACGTCACCGACAATTTCATGGATGGCGAACGTTTCGACGTGGTGCCGCCGCTGGCGCAACTGGACCGGCGCGTGCGCCGCTACCGCGTGCGCATCGCGGACGACGGCGCCGTCCGCGCCGAAGAGGCCGGCCATTTCGGCGATACCGGCGAGCAGAACGCGCTGCGCATCGTCGAATCCATCGCCGGCGATCCCGCGCACGACCGCCTGCTCATCGCCGACGAATACCAGCCGCAATCGACCCTCCGCGAATACACCTTCGCCGGACGGGCCACCGGCCGCCATCTGCCCGAAAACACCTTCGCCTTCGAAGCGGAGGGCGTGGCGCTCTGGGCCTGCCGGCAAGACAAGGGATATTGGGTGTCGGTGGACCAACTGTCGCCGCTGACCGTATTCCACTTCTTCGACCGCAGGACGCTCGCACGGGTCGGCAGCTTCACCGGCCGCACGGTCGCCGCCACCGACGGCATCGCCCTGCGCGCCGCACCGATCGCCGGCCTCCCGAAAGGCGCACTGTTCGCGGTGCATGCGGACAAATCCGTGGCCGCATTCGACCTGCGCGAAGTCGCCGCCGCGCTGAAGCTCGACCGCGCTTGTCTGTAACCGCGATGCGCGCGCTGACCGCCGCCTTCCTGCTGCTGGTCGGCGTCGGCCTGGGCGTCGCGCTGGCCGGCGATGTCTTCCGCTGGCGCGACGGCGGCTTCGTCCGCGAAACGCCCCGCCATGCCACGCCTCCGGACGCACCGGCGCCGGATCCGTCGACGACGCCGATCGAACACACGCCCATCGCCGGGCTGCGGTTCGAACATCGCGACGATGCCATCGAGGCCTGGGTCGACAATCATCTCGCCGGGCCGATCGAGGTCGTCCTGCGCCCCATGGATCGCGACGTGCCTGGCGCCGATCCCGCGTTGCCGGCGCGCGCGGTGGTGCCCGCGCTCGAACGCAGGATCGTGACCCGGCTGCCCGTCACCACCACCGCACGGTTCCATCTCGACGTGATGCGCGGTACCCCGAACGCACGCGCCGCGGACGTCGAATACGGCTTTCCTCTGGACACCCGGTCGCTGCGGATCGAACAGGGCTGGGGCGGCGCCTACAGTCATCGCGACGCCGAGAACCGCTACGGCATCGATTTCGCGGCCGACATCGGCACGCCGGTGCTCGCCGCGCGCGCCGGCACGGTGATGGAACTCGAAGCCGGTTACACGCGCGCCGGCGCCAACAATCCGGACGCGCTGGGACGCGCGAATTACGTGCGCATCCTCCACGACGACGGCACGATGGGGCTCTACGCGCATCTCGACACCGGCGGTGTGCGGGTGCGCGTCGGTCAGCGCGTGCGCCAGGGCGAGGTCATCGGACTCTCCGGCGATACCGGCTACACCAGCGGCCCGCACCTGCATTTCGCGGTGCAGATCAATCGCGGCATGACCCTGGAATCGATCCCGTTCCGGATGTTCGGGCCGGAAGGCATTCTCCGGTTCGACGACGCGCGGTAGAGCGGCCTTCAGGCCGCTGCACTTGCGACATGAAGCAGCGGGCTGAAGCCCGCTCTACCGGGACATACGCAGCCACACCGGCTTCAGCTTCACGATGCGTTTGTGCACCGGACAGCTCTCGCGATGCGCGCCGGGCAGGTAGCCGAGGCTCATCAGGAACTCGCCGACGATCTCGCCGCCGGTGAAACGGAACCGCTGCTTGAACAGCTTCACCCATGCGGCCTTGTCGCGCAGTGCGCCATCGAGCCGCGCGTGCGCATCGAGCCACGCCGCGAAGCCGCCATGGGAATCGCGCAGGCCGCGGATCACCTGCGCATTGTGGATCGCGGCCTCCACCTTCAAACGGTTGCGGATGATGCCGGGGTCGGCCAACAACCGTGCGCGGTCGGCCTCGCCGTAGGCGGCCACCGCGTCGACATCGAAGCCGTCGTAGGCCTGCCGGAACCCTTCGCGCTTCCTCAGGATGGTCTCCCAGCTCAACCCGGCCTGATTGATCTCCAGGATCAGCCGCTCGAACAATTCGCGCTCCTCGCGCTGCGGAAAGCCGTACTCATGGTCGTGATAGGGCCCGTGGACGGGATGGCCGGGGGCGACATCGCAATAGGTCGACATGGGCTCAGGATACCGCCCGCCACTGACAATCGCTGTCGGTAGAGCGGGCCGGCGGGCGACCCGCCCCCGTATAATCCGCTCCCTCCCTGCCGCTTTCCGGCGCCTTGGCGCCGATGCCCCCATGTCCGACGTTTCCACCGAAGCCGCCCGCCGGCGCACGTTCGCGATCATTTCGCACCCCGACGCCGGCAAGACCACGCTGACCGAAAAGCTGCTGCTGTTCGGGGGCGCGATCCAGATGGCCGGTTCGGTCAAGGGCCGCAAGGCCGCGCGCCACGCCACCTCCGACTGGATGGCGCTGGAGAAGGAACGCGGCATCTCGGTGACCAGTTCGGTGATGCAGTTCCCCTACGAAGGCCGCATCGTCAATCTGCTCGACACCCCCGGCCACGCCGACTTCGGCGAAGACACCTATCGCGTGCTGACCGCGGTCGACTCGGCGCTGATGGTGATCGACGTGGCCAAGGGCGTCGAAGAACGCACGATCAAGCTGATGGAAGTCTGCCGCCTGCGCGACACGCCGATCATGAGCTTCATCAACAAGCTCGATCGCGAAGGCAAGCCGCCGATCGATCTGCTCGACGAAGTTGAATCGGTGCTGGGCATCCAGTGCGCGCCGATCACCTGGCCGATCGGCATGGGCCAACGGCTGAAGGGCGTGGTCCATCTGCTCACCGGCGAAGTGCATCTCTACGAAGCGGGCCGCAACTTCACCCGCCAGGATTCGACGATTTTCCCGTCGATCGACGACCCCGCGCTGGAAGCGAAGATCGGCAGCGCGATGCTGGCCGAACTGCGCGACGAACTGGAGCTGGTCGAAGGCGCCTCGCATCCGTTCGACAAGGACGCATATCTGTCGGGCAGACAGACACCGGTGTTCTTCGGCTCGGCCGTGAACAACTTCGGCGTGCAACTGTTGCTGGACTTCTTCGTCGAACACGCGCCGTCGCCGAAAGCGCGCGCCACCACCGGCCGCGACGTGCTGCCCACCGAAGACAAGCTCACCGGCTTCGTGTTCAAGATCCAGGCGAACATGGATCCGCAGCATCGCGATCGGGTCGCGTTCATGCGCATCTGTTCGGGCCGGTTCTCCGCCGGCATGAAGACCTTCCATCCGCGCACCGGCAAGGAGGTCAAACTCGCGAACGCGCTGACCTTCATGGCCAGCGACCGCGAGATCGCCGAAACCGCCTATCCCGGCGACGTGATCGGCATCCACAACCACGGCACGATCTCGATCGGCGACAGCTTCACCGAAGGCGAGAACCTCTCGTTCACCGGCATCCCCAACTTCGCGCCGGAACTGTTCCGTCGCGCGCGCCTGCGCGATCCGCTGAAGCTGAAGCAGTTGCAGAAGGGCCTGGCGCAGTTGTCGGAGGAAGGCGCGACCCAGTTCTTCCGTCCGCTGATGAGCAACGATCTGATCCTGGGCGCGGTGGGCATGCTGCAGTTCGACGTGGTCGCCTATCGGCTGAAGGACGAATACGGCGTCGACGCCTCGTTCGAACAGGTCCAGGTCGCGACCGCGCGCTGGATCCGCTGCGACGACGCCAAGAAACTGGAAGAGTTCCGCGACAAGAACGCGATGAATCTCGCGCTCGACGCCGCCGGTCAGCTGGTCTACCTCGCCCCGACCCGCGTCAACCTCCAGCTCGCGCAGGAGCGCGCACCCGCGGTGACCTTCATGGCGACGCGCGAGCACGCGCACGCGGTGGCGATCGACTGAAGCCGGGGACGCAACGATGCGCGCGACGTTGTCCAAGTGGTGGCATTACCTGCTCGGCAAGCGCAGCGAAGTGGCGCAGATGGATTACAAGGACGCCTATCTGGCGAAGGTCGTCCTCGACATCCATCGCAAGCGCAGCGGCAAGCGCATGATCCGGGTGCCGCTGGCGCGGCTCGAACCGATCCATCGCATCGATCGCGAGAACGCGATGCGCGCCACCCGCGAGCGCGTCGACGCGCTTCGGCCGCACCGCGATGCGCTGCTGGCGACGCGACTGCTCGACGGCGAAGCGCTGCAGACCATCCTGCCGTCGGTCTCGTGCATCAAGGTCGTGCAGGACGGCGAGCGCTGGCTGGCGTTCGAAGGCAACGGCAGGCTGTACGCGATGCGCGAAGTCTTCGCGCCGGAAGACGGCATGCAAGTGGAGGTCGAGGAGTACGTGTTCGACGACGCGCGCAGCATCCGCCGCCGCATGCAGCGGGTCCGCGCGCTCAATCGACTCTGATCTCTTCCCGCGGGACAGCGCGATCCGCTACCCTAGACCCGCCCCGCAACGGGGCGTACGCATCAGGGGAGAGTCTATGTATTTCCTGGGATCCATCCTCGCCCTCGTCGGCGCGATCTGGATGACCGTCAACGCCGCCAAGAAGGACGGCGCGCTGGCCGCCATCTTCTGCTTCATCTGCGGCTTCTATACCATCTATTACGGAATCAAGAATTTCGCGGAGAACAAGATCCCGCTGATTCTGTATCTGGCGGGCATCGCGGTCATCGTCATCTTCCGCCCCGACATGGCGTCGATGACGGCGGCAGGCGTGTAATCGCACGACCTCGTCCGGCCATCCGCCGGTTCCGCGTTCCCGAAACATCCGGCATCGCCGGATGTTTCTTTTTGCGCCGCCGGAAATTCAGCCGCCCGCCAACACCCGCGGCAGCCAGTCGGGTTCGGGCTGATCGGCATCGTAGTATTCGAAGATCAGGTGGATGCGATCGGTATCGCCGTCGTTCTTCACCGCATGCACGCCCATGTTGTTGACCTCGGCGGCCTCGCCTTCCGGCAGGTGATAGCCGGTGCCGTCGACGAAGAACGTGACCTTGTCGTTGGTCAGCAGCGGTACGTGGATCTTGTGCGGCCACTTCGCCGCCGCGTTGGCGTCGCGATGCGGCTTGATCTCGCCGCCCGGCGCCATCCGCGCGAACATCACCCGCGGAAACATTCCGTTCGCATAGCCGTACGGCGCCGCCGCCGCCTGCAGCACCGGCGACAGCAGATCGCGCCACTCCGCCCATGCGGGGCGGTCGTGCGAACCGCGCCAGTCGCGGACGCTGTCGACGAAACGGAAAACGATGTGCCGGGTCTTGTCCAACGCCTCGAAGCGATTGGGTTTGCCGGCGTTCTCCGCATCCCACACCGCTTCGGGGATCGCCAGCACCGCGGCCTTCAGCGCGGCGATGTCGACCGGACCCAGCCGGCGGATCGAAGTGGTCTTGCGGGGATTGGCGTAGGGGTCCTGGGTCATGGCGGCGATCGCTGTCCGTCGTTTCAGAAGGTGTAATCGAAGCGCTCGAGGTCGCCGCGATACAGCTCGGCCACGCCGTCGATCAATGCCTGATCGTAATACTGGCGATAGTCGCCGCGGCGGGAACTGTTGACCTTGTCGAGCGCGCGCGAGGGGATGCCGATCTTCGCGCAGACCGCGTCGTAACTGTCCTGCATGCGTTCGACCCGGCCGATGAAATCCATCTCGAGCTCGCCGGCATCGTTGATCAACAGCGTGTATTGCGGCTGGAAATGCACGTGGTCGTGAGGCTTCAGCTCGAACAGGATCCTGCGCATCGTGCCCTGCGGATCGCGCTCGAACGCACCGTGCTGACGGGTCATGAACGCGCAGTAGGAGACGAAGCGGTCGAACGGATTGCGGACGAAGCTGAATTTGAAATATCCGTCGCAGACCTCATCGCCCAGATACGGGCGGACCTGGCGCACGCTCAGATGGCCGTGGCGGATCTGGGCCACCTCATCGAACGGGAAGCGCTTGTTCACGAACAAGCCGACCTGTTCGATGTCGTCCGGACCGAGATGCTCGCGCAGCGCCTGCCGCACCGCGTGGGTGCCGGTCTTGGGCATGGCGACGAAAATGTAACGATGCAGATGGGAAACGATCATGGCCGTGGCGCGCTAAAACGGGGGCATCATCGCACAGCCGGCCCCCTCGAACCGACCGGTCGTGCACAATTGGAGCCACCGCTCCAATCGAAAGCCTCATGGTCCCCGGATGACCGATCGCATCGAAACCCTCGGCGAGGAGTTCGCCAGCGCCCTGACCCATGGCCTGGGCGCCACCGCGGCGCTGGCCGGCGGCGCGGTGCTGATCACCCTCGCCGCGCTCTTCGGTGATGGCTGGCAACTCGGCGCCGCGATCGTGTTCGGCATCACCCTGCTGCTGTTGTACGTGGCCTCGACCCTCTACCACGCGATCCAGCATCCCGTGGCGAAAGGCCGGCTGAAGGTCTTCGATCACTGCGCGATCTATCTGCTGATCGCCGGCACCTATACCCCGTTCACCCTCATCGGCCTGCGCGGCCCGGTGGGATGGTGGCTGTTCGGCATCATCTGGGCGCTGGCGTTCTTCGGCGTGATCTTCAAACTGTTCTACACAGGGCGCTTCCACCGCATCTCCACGCTGATCTACATCGGCATGGGCTGGCTGATCATCTTCGCGGCGAAACCGACGATGCAGGCGCTGGACGCCTGGACGTTCGGCTGGTTGATGGCGGGCGGCGTGGCCTACACCCTCGGCACCTATTTCTATCACCACCCGCGACTGCCCTACGCCCACGCGATCTGGCATCTCTTCGTGATCGCCGGCAGCGTCTGCCACTACATCGCGGTGATGGCGCAGGTCATTCCGGCGCGCTGAAGCCCGGCTTGCGGCCCGAACCCTCAGGCGTCTGCGGCGGCTGATCCGCGACCCAGCGGCTCCAGTACGACAGCGCCAGCGACATGCCTTCCGACCGTTCCATCGTCGTGCGCGTCACCGGCATCGCCCGCGCCCATTCCGCGTTCGCGATCGACTGGAATTCGTTCACCGGCGGCTCGCAGAATCCCATGTACCAGGACGGAAACTGGCGCGAGGCGATCGGCGCATCGAGCAGCACCGCCAACGAATGATGCATGGGAGAGCGGACGATGCGGTCGTGAACGACGCGAACCGCGTCTTCGCGTCCTTCGAAATACTGGAAGAACCGGCCCGCATGATGGAACAGCACGCCGGTCACGCCGATATCCGCATTGAATCGACGCGCGGCTTCGAGCAGCGTGGTCAGCTCCGATTCGCGCAACGGATACGCGATGCTGGTGTAGGCCATCGCATGCAGACCGCTCATCCCTGCCCCTCTGCGCGCGCAGACGGATGGGCCGCGCCGCGCGCGGACACGGCACGACATCTCGATTCCGGGAAGTGCGTCATGTCGTGTGTGCCTGCATGGCGAAAGGGTCGCGCACCTTAAGGCCGTTCGATCGTCGGCGCATTAATCCGGATTAATGCGCCGACGGATCGATCTTCCCGCTCATGTTCGGAACGATCGGGAAAAACGGCGGATCAGACTCCGGGGAACCAGGAGGTATCGATCCGGAAATGTCGATCCTCGAAGTCCACCCGCTTCTTCATTTCGGCTTCGTCCACCAGATCGATCCCGTGCGCGTGCCGGCGGATCAGGCCATCGCCCTGCATCCGCTTCAGCGCCCGGCTGACGTAGACGTTGGTCAGACCGATGGCATCGCCGATCATGCTCTGGCTCAACGGCAGCTCGAAATGCCCCTGCAGATCGCGTCGCGTGACCCGCAACCGCGACACCACTTCGAGCAGGAAATGCGTCACCCGCGCTTCCGCCCCCATCCTGCTGATGATGCGGATGCGGTCGGCCAGCACCGCGTGTTCGACCATGCCGATGCTGAAAAGCAGCGCCGAGAGCCGCGGCGAACGAATGAAGACTTCGTCGAGCGCGGATTTCGGAAACGGGCACAGCCGTCCCGGCGTCGCCGCCGCCAGAGCCGCACTGGTGCGCGCGAACGCGATGTCGGGAATGCCGACGATATCCCCGGGGTAATGGAGATGCATGATCTGTCGGCTGCCGTTGGGCAGGATCATGTAGGAAAAGAACCAGCCCGCGCGCACCACGTACAGGCGGTCGGCCGACTGACCGATGTCGCGCACGACCGTGCGCGCGCGGAACGACTCCTCCTGCTCCTCCAGACGGGCCAGCAGCGCCGCGTCGGCCGCGCCGAGCGGAATGTGATAGCCGATTTTCTCGATCAGACAACTTCCGGTCACGGTCAGCTCGCGATATACCGTTGCAGCGAATCCAACTCCGCGCGCTGATCCTCGATCACCGCTTTCACCAGATCGCCGATCGAGATCACGCCGACGACATCGTCGCCCTCCATCACCGGCAGATGCCGGATGCGGCGTTCGGTCATCACCTGCATGCAGTGGTCGGAAGTGTCGCCCGTGGTGGTGGTCACCACCTGCGGGGTCATGATGTCCCGTACCGGCGTGTCGGCCGACGACCGCCCCTGCAGCACGACTTTCCGCGCGTAATCGCGTTCGGAGAGGATGCCGACGAGACGGGGACCGTCCATCACCAGCACCGCGCCGACGTGGGCATCGGCCATCAGGCGGATGGCGTCGAGGACCGGCGCTTCAGGACGGATCGCGTGGATCGTGGGGGGCTTCGCTTCCAGCAACTGTCGGACGGTACGCATGCGGGCGCTCTCCTGCGTGGGCGATGTCGCCCAAGAATACGCCTGCCGCGGGACGCCAGCGATCCACCAGATACAGCGGCCGCTGTTTGGATTCCTCGTACAGCCGGCCGAGGTATTCGCCGATCATCCCCAGCGCCATCAACTGCACGCCGCCCAGCAGCAGAATGACGGTCATCATCGTCGGCCAGCCCGCCACCGGGTCGCCCCACAGCAGCGCCTTGACCACGATCCACAGCGCGTAGACGAAGGCCAGCAGCGCGGTCATCACGCCCAGATACGTGGCCACCCGCAGCGGTGCGGTGGAAAAGCTGGTCACGCCTTCCAGCGCGAAGTTCCACAGCCGCCAGGCGTTGAACTTGCTGCGGCCGGCCAGCCGCGCTTCGCGGTGATAGGGAATCGCGATCTGCTCGAAACCCACCCAACCGAACAGTCCCTTCATGAATCGATGGCGTTCGCGCAGCTGACGCAGCGCGGCCAGCGCCCGCGGCGACAACAGGCGGAAGTCGCCGGTATCGGTGGGAATCGGCGTTTTCGACAGCCGCTGCATCACCCGGTAGAAACCGTGCGCGGTGAGACGTTTGAACCAGCCCTCGCCGTCGCGGGCGGTGCGCGTGCCGTGGACGTCGTCGTAGCCCTCGCGCCATTTCGCCACGAAGGCCGGAATCAGCTCCGGCGGGTCCTGGCCGTCGGCATCGAGGATGAGCGCGGCGCCGTCGTCGATGCGATCCAGCCCGGCGGTGAGCGCCGCCTCTTTGCCGAAATTGCGGCTGAGCCGCAGCAGCGACACCCGCGGATCGACGGCGGCGATGGCGTCGAGCACCGCCCAGGTGCGATCGCGGCTGCCGTCGTCGACATACAGCACACGGCCGTCGATACCCTCGCGCGTCAGGCCATCGAGCACCGCGGCGATCCGCGGGTGCAGCGCGGGCAGGGCCTCGGCCTCGTTGAAGGCGGCGACGACGACGGTCAGGCGTTCGCGGGTCATGGGGATGGAGTGTACGACCGGGCCGCATCCGATCCCGCAGATTCCGGACGCACAGGATCAGTCGAAGGCGACATAGGCCGGGCCGCCCAGGGCGCGCATCTGGCGCTGGATCGCCCGGGTCCGACGCTGCACGTAGGGGCCGGGCTTGGCGGCGCTGTACTTGCGGGGATTCGGCAGGACGGCCGCGAGACGCGCGGCTTCGGCGGCGGTGAGTCTGGAGGCATCCTTGCCGAAAAACCGGCGGGCGGCCGCCTGGGCGCCATAAATCCCGTCGCCGTATTCGATGACGTTGGCATAGACCTCCATGATCCGGGCCTTCGGCCACATCGCCTCGATCAGGACCGTGTACCAGACCTCCAGCCCTTTGCGCGCCCACCGCGTCCAACCGCTGCCGCGCCAGAGGAACAGATTCTTCGCGAGCTGCTGGCTGATGGTGCTGGCGCCGCGCACCTTGCGGCCCTTGGCGTTGTGCTTGCGCGCCTTGCCGATCGCTTCGAAGTCGAAGCCGTCGTGGAACGGGAACTGCTGGTCCTCGGCGGCGACGAGCGCCAGAGGCAGCTGCTTCGAGATCGCATCGGCATCGCGCCAGTCGTAAGCCAGGGCAAAGCCGCGATCACCTTCGCTCCAGGCTTCCATGTAGCGGCCGACCATGAAAGCGCTGAGCGGAGGGTCGACGAAGCGCAGCACCGCGACCTGCAGCACGGTGGTCGCCACGAACAGCAGCGGCAGCCACAGGAACAGCCAACGGCCCCAACGGACGCGGCCGCGCGGGCGAGTCATCGCGCCGGACTTTGAAACGTCGTCCACCTGCCCCATCTTCTCCGCGTCTCCCCTGATCGCCAGCGCCGACCGTGATCCCGCCCGCCGGAGGCTCCGGCCGGGCAGGATTATCTGCGAACCGCTCCCATTTCACGACTGCGCCCCATGCCCCCGGAATCGGACCCACCATGAATGCCATCGCCAGCCCCGATCGTCTCACCCGCTTCCTGCTGGAGCAGGCCGGCGTTCGCGGCGTCCATGTCCGTCTCGACGACACCTGGGCGCAGATCCGCAGTCGCACGGAATATCCCGCTGAGGTGGCCGAACTGCTGGGCGAGGCCGTCGCCGCCTCGGCCTTGTTCACCGGCCATGCGAAGGTCGACGGCCGACTGTCGATACAACTGCGCGGCAGCGGTGCGTTGCGCACCCTGTTCGCCGAATGCACCGGCGCCGGCACCCTGCGCGGCATCGCCAAGCTGGCCGACGGCGAACTGCCCGCCGCGCATGCGCTCGGCGACCTCGGCGCCGATGCCCTGCTGGCGATCACGATCGAGAATCCCACGGCCGCCGGTCAGGACCCCGCGCGCTATCAGGGATTGATCGGCCTGGAAGCCGACACCCTGTCCGCCGCCTTCGAAGTCTATTTCCGGCAGTCCGAGCAGTTGCCGACCAGGCTCCTGCTGGCCGCGGACGACACCGGGGTCGCCGGCCTGATGCTGCAGAAGCTGCCCGGCGACATCGGCGATCTCGACGGCTGGGAGCGGGCGAGCGCACTGTTCGACACTCTCGGGAGCACCGAACTGCTGGAGACGCCTGCAGACATCCTGCTGCACCGTCTGTTCCACGAGGACCGCGTGCGACTGCTGGGCGACCGGCCGCTGCGGTTCGCATGCTCGTGCTCGCGGGAACGGGTATCGGCGATGCTGGAATCGCTGGGCGAGGAAGAAGCCATGGCCGCCGTCGAGGACAATGCGGGAACGGCCGAGATCCGCTGCGAGTTCTGCGGCGAGGCCTATCGTTACTCGGGACCGGAGATCGCCGCCCTGTTCGGCCCGCGCCCCACCCAATGGGAGGCCCCGGAGCGGCTGCAATGAGTGCGCCCGCAGGTTCCGTCACAGTTCGGAAGTGACCATTCCGATTGTTAAAGAACCATAAATCTGATAGCCTGAATGCCCAAATGGAATCGCAACAGGGAACTCGGCCCCGATCCGGCGGTCTGACACGCACCATGCGCCCCCACCTTCTGACATTGCCCCTCGTTCTGTCGCTCGCCCTGGGCGCGGCGACCTCGGCGCATGCGCAATCGAAGGGCGTGGGCGACAGGGTCGAATTGCCGGTCTGGAACAAATCCAGCGGCTCGATCGAGGCGATCGTGGTCCTGGAGCCGGCGGATGTCGCGAAATCCCGCACTTTGGCCCGCTTCGGTGTCCGCCATCTCGGCAGCACCTTCGGCTTAAATGCCGGCGATTCGCTCGGTCTGCTGTGCGATCGCAAGCAAGGCCTCAGCAGCGCGCTGAACAATCTCGCGGACAATTGCGTGCTCGCCTCGATTCCCGCTCGTCGCAGCGGCGCCACCGCGATCTTCCAGCGCAACGGCACCCAGGTCGGCCTGGGCGCCGGCAGCAGCCGCACACCGATTCCGGCCTGGCTGGCTCCGGGCACCGGCGGCAACGGCCGCGTCGACCTCAACGACATCACCATCTTCAGTCAGAAGACCCTGCCGCGCGAGGGATATGTCTCGATCGCCGGCACCGTTGCGAAAGCGCGTCTCCAGAGTCCTTCTGAAATCCCGGGTTTCAGCGACCGCTGGACCTCCCGGCAGCTCAACCTCGGCGGCGGCATCGGCGATTTCGGCGTCAACGTGATCGGCGAAGTGGTCGACACCCCCGGACGAGACCGCTGGGGCAGCCTCGGCCTCGGCCTGAGCTGGCGCACTCCCTGGAGCGGCCAGCTCACCGTCGGTGCCGACAACCTGGTTACCCGCGGCAAGAACCCGTTCGCCCCGGCGTCCACCGAGAGCGAAGACGAGGGCGCGGTCCCCTACGTCCGCTACGAGCAGGACCTCTGAGCCACCGGCCAGCAGGGTTTTTCGGCCTTTCGGGCCGAATGTTAACGACACTTTAATTTTTCTCCGAGTAGGGCTACCATCGGCCCCGGCCTGACCCGTTTTGGCGGCTTTCTTGTCGCCTGCGGGCAGGTTCCCATGGGAAACCCCAAGACTCACTTGGAGAGAGAGATGACTTTGAAGACCAACAAGCTCCGCGACGCGATTTCCTTCGCGCTCGTGGGCACCACCGCCCTTGCGGGCACGGGCGTCGCTTTCGCCCAGGACGCCGAATCGGACGAACTCGATACCGTCGTCGTCACCGGTTCGCGCATTCCGCGCAGTTCCGAAGTGGAAGGCACCTCGCCGGTGCTGTCGATCGATCGCGCCGCCATCGAGGCGACGGGTCTGACGTCGGTCGGCGACATCCTGTTCAACATCACCGCCAGCGACGGCGGCGCGCTCCGCAACGTCACCACCGGCACCAATGCCAGTGACGGCACCCAGAACATCTCGTTGCGCGGCCTCGGTGCGACCCGCACCCTGGTGCTCGTCAACGGTCGTCGCTGGGTGACCTCCGGCGTCACCACTTCGGCGCTGGTCGACCTCAACACGATTCCGATCTCGGTCGTCGAGCGCATCGAAGTCCTGAAGGACGGCGCTTCGGCGATCTACGGTTCCGACGCCATCGCCGGCGTGATCAACGTGATCACCCGCAAGAACTTCGACGGCGCCGAAGCCAACGCCTACCTCGGCAGCTACACGAAGGGCGACGGCTTCCAGCAGGCCTACGACTTCACCGTCGGCTCCAACAGCGACCGCTGGAACGCGGTGCTCAGCCTGAGCTACACCGAACAGGATCCGGTCTACGCGGGCGACCGCGAGATTTCGTCGGTGCCGATCTTCGGCGGTGGCGACATCGCTTCGGGCGGTCTCTTCGGTTCGGGCAGCAACCTGCGCGGCAACTTCGTGCGTTGCGCCACGGCTCTCACGCCGACTTCGACCGGTTTCCAGACCTGTACGCCGGTCGCCGGCGGTCCGTTCACCCTGAACCAGGGCGAAGACGGCCGTCAGACCACCGACTTCCGTCAGTTCATCAGCTACACCTTCGACGGTTCGGGCAGTTCCGACCGCTACAACTTCGCGCCGGTCAACTACCTGCTGCAGCCGATCGAACGCTTCAACGTGTACGGACAGGCCAGCCTGCGCCTCACCGATCGCATCAACGCGAACGTGATGGCGACCTACGTGCAGCGCAATTCCAACCAGCAACTGGCCGAAGTGCCGCTGACGATGGACGTGCGCGGCACCAGCGGTCCGCAGTGGGCGTTCGCGCCGACCGCCGGCAACGTGTTCAATCCGTTCGGCGAGAATCTGCGTAGCATGAACTTCCGCGCCGCCGCCGTCGGCCCGCGCAAGCCGTACTACAACAACGACAACACCGCCGTCACCCTGTGGTTCGATGGTTCGTTCGATCTGGGCGGCCGCGACATGTACTGGGATGCCGGTTACTCGTACCTGGACGCGCGCTTCAGCGTTCGCGGCGAGAACTACATCAACCTGTTCAACCTGCGTCGCGCGGTCGGCAACTCCCGTCGCAACCCGGTCACGGGCGCGCTGGAATGCCTCGATGGCGCCGGTGCGGTGATCGCGGGCTGCGTGCCGTTCAACGTGTTCGGCGGTGCCGATCTGGGTCTGGGCGCCGGTGTGATCAGCCGCGAAGAATACGACGCGATGATCAACTACATCAGCTACACCAAGAACGAAGCGCAGCAGATGACGACGAAGGACTACTTCGCCAATCTGTCCGGTTCGATCGTCGACCTGCCGGCCGGCCCGCTGGGCTTCGCCGTCGGTCTGGAGCACCGTCGCGTCAGCTTCTTCAACCAGCCCGACGCGCTGATCGCCGGCGGCGGTTCGTCCGACAACTTCACCGAACCGACTCAGGGCAACCAGGCTGTCGACGAAATCTACGCCGAGTTGAACATCCCGATCCTCGCCGACATCCCGGGCTTCAAGCTGCTGGAACTCAACCTGGCGGCCCGCAAGTCCGACTACGAGACCAACGGCTTCTTCGGCGGCACGAACATCAACCCCGACCTGGGTGGCGACACCTCGAAGAAGATCGGCCTCAAGTGGCAGATCTTCGACGACCTGATGCTGCGCGGCACCTTCTCCGAATCGTTCCGTGCCCCGGACGTGATCGATCTGTACCAGGGCGGCGCCGAAGGTTTCCCGCTGGCGGCCGATCCGTGCAACACCTTCAACATCGGTGCCGCCACGACCGACGCGGCTCTCTGCGTCGCCAACGGCGCGCCGGCGGCAGGCGTGGTGCAGGCCAACTCGCAGATCCGTTCGCTGACCGGCGGTAACCCGGGCCTGCAGCCGGAATTCGGCGAAACCCGCAGCCTGGGCATCGTGTACAGCCCGAGCTGGGCCGAAGGTCTGAACTTCACCCTGGACTGGTACAAGATCGAGCTGGAAGACGTGATCGCGTTCCGCAGCTCGCAGGCCATTCTGAACGCCTGCTACCGCCTGCCGGGCACCGCGGGTGCGGCCGTCGATGCGGCCCAGCGCGCGCTGTTCTGCTCGTTCGTGACTCGCGATGCCACCGGCCAGATCATCGATCTGCGCCAGTCGAGCTTCAACCTCGCCGAAGGCGAAGTCGAGGGCTACGACTTCCAGGTCACCTACGCGATGCCGGAAACCTCGTGGGGCAAGTTCGCGTTCCAGTGGGACAACACCTACACCGAGAACAACACCCTGTTCGGCACCGTCGGCCAGTACAACGGTGCGCCGCAGTGGCGTCTGCGTTCGAACCTCACGACCTCGTGGCAGAAGGGCGACTGGGACGCGACCTGGGCCGTGCGTTACTACTCGCGCCTGGAAGATCCGTGCTTCGGTCAGAACTACTTCGAGTACGGCATCACCCCGGTTGAAATCTGCCCGGACAGCGGCGTGAACGAGATGGGTCGCACGATCTATCACGACGTCCAGGCCGGCTGGAAGACCCCGTGGAACGGCAAGGTCACCGTCGGTGCCCGCAACCTGTTCGGCAAGGAACCGCCGGTCACCCGCAATGCGTTCGCGCACTCGTTCGACGGCGCCTACGATCTGCCGGGTGGTGGCTTCTTCTACCTGCAGTACAACCAGAAGTTCTGATCCATCCCTTCTGGGACGCGTCAAACGGAACGGCCCCCGCAAGGGGGCCGTTTCTTTTCGGGAGCGTCGCGGACGATCTCTTCGCGACGATGGCCGGTGCGCGTGGACGCCGGTTCGGCCGGAACGCGCTTCAGTCGCCGCGGTTGAACCAGGCGTTGAACGCCACCGTGACCCGCTGGCCGCCGCCGCGGAACGGGGTGACATAGTGACCCAGCCAGGACGGAAACAAGACCAGTTGTCCGGGCTTGAGCGTCAGCACGAAATTGCCGTGGCTGAAGGGCCAACGCAGGGCGCCATTGGCCGGATCGAGAAAGGTATTGGCCGCCATCTGGGGATGAGGGAACACGAGGCAGCCATTGTTCGAATAGGCCGGATCCGGCTCCCCGGCGGACACGCAGTAGACGCCCGACCAGCTGGCCATCGGATGGTTGTGATAGCCGAAGTAGCCGCCGTCGCGGGTGACGTGGAACCAGGTCTGACTCGCGATGCGCAACCCCTGCATTCCGCCCGCCAGCGACGGATTGATGTTGCGCAGGAACTCGCCGAGCGAGGACCATACGAACGCGCGCAGCTCCTGCACGCAGGCTTCTTCGCGCGCGAAAAAATCGAAATCGCTCTCGAACAACCCCTCCGGCTGATGCACCACCGGATCGGGATTGCGGTAGCCCGCGCCCTGCGCCTCCAGCGCCAGGACCAGCCGCATCAGCGCCGCGTTGAGCGCGGCGGGTTCCGGATGATGGTGGTCGGCCATCGGCACGGCGAAGGCGGGAAAGACATTGAGGGGCATGGCGGTCGTTCCGCGACGGTTGCGTTGGCGGGCACCTTAGCGCAGCGTCGCCGCCCGTGCGCGATCCGGATCAAATCCCGACGCGATCGTCGCGCCGGCGGAAACTTCAGGCCAGTCCGTGCCCGGCCAGACGTTCCATCATGGGCCCGAGATGGCGTTCGTACGCGCGCCACAGGCCACCGCGATTGGTGACGATGCCCTTGCGGACCTGATTGGAGCTGGCGGTGGCGACCATGCCGGAATCGCGACCGACCTGGAGCATGTCCTCGCGGAAGTCGAAGCCGCAATGCGCGGCGATCCGGCGGGCCTGCGCCTCCGGTTCGCGCACCATCGCGTCGTAATCGATATCGAAGACGCGGCCCGGCAACACCTCGCGCCAGTGCGCCATGAGGTCGTGATAGGCCTTGCAGTAATCGGCCATCTCGACCTGGTCGTAGGAATACGCCGCTTCGTGGGTGAACAGCGTGCGCAGGTTCGAGAAACAGGTGTCGGCGGGATCCCGGCGCATGTGCAGCAGCCGGGCCTGCGGCAGCGCCTTGGCGATCGGGCCGAGCAGGATGAAATTGGGGTTCTGCTTCTCGGTGACGAAGGCCCGGCCACGGCTGCGGCCGCGCATGGCGTCTAGGAAGCCGCGTCCGATCGCGCGGTAATCCAGATCGCGCGCGCGCGCGGCGATCGTTTCGTCGGCGATCACGTTGCAGACATGGTCGGCGGCGAAGCGCAATTGCGCCGAAAACGTATAGGTTTCGCCGGCATCGGCCACATCGGGATGACCCGAAAGAATGCGCTCAAGCAGGGTGGTACCGCTGCGGTGCAGACCGACGATGAAGACAGGCGTCAACGGATCGTCGAAGGCTTCGCCCCGGGAGAATGCCGCGTCGAAGTTGCGGCGCAGGGCATCGAACATCGCCATCGTGCCGGCATGATCGTAGGGCTGTTCGACCCGGCGCGCGCGGCAGCCGCGCGCCAGGGCCTCCCACGCGCCCTCGTGGTCGCCCAGTTCGTGCAGTTCGTTGTGCAGGGCGTAGGCCAGATGGCCTTCGTCCTTCGTCGACAGGCCGGGCTGGGCGAGCAGCCGCCGCAACGCATCGACGTGATGATGCTCCGGCGTGATCCGGTCCACTCGCGAGAGCATCGAATACACCGCCGCGAAGGTCGGCCGGATCTTCAGCGCGCGCTCGAAGGCCTGCGCCGATTCCTCGGAACGCCCGGCGAACATCAGCACCAGACCGTGCATGTTGTGCGCTTCGGCGAGGTCCGGGCGCAGTTTCAGCGCATGCTCGATCCAGACCAGCGTCTTTTCGTAAGCGCCGGCGCTGGCGAAGAACGAGGCGAGATCGATCAGCTTTTCGGGCGGCACGCGCCCGGCGAGCCCGGTGCGCTCGACGTAATCCTGCAGCCGCGGCAGGTCCTCGAAACGGCGCAGCCGGCGCGCGACCACCATCGCCGCCATCGGCGGCACGTCGTCGACGCGCGACGCCTCGACCACCGCGCGATAAGCCTCGCGATAACCATCGAGCTTTTCCTTCGCCATCGACAGTTCCAGCCACGCGGGCAGGAAACTGCGGTCGTGATCGACGATGGCCTCGTAGGCGGCGGCGGCCTGGCGCCACTGCTGGAGCTGGGTGTGGCGCTGGCCCTGCTGCCAGAGCGCTTGTTGCTTGTTCGACATGCGCGAAGTTTAGCAGGCCGCTTTTCAGGGCCTGCTTCGAGGCCTGCTACGAAGCCTGTTTGGGTCTGTTACGAGAGGCTGTTCCAATAGCCTGCGCTGACCGGGCGGTGCCAGCGGGCACCGTCCGGCACGGGCCGTCTCAGCCGGCGAGTTCGGCGAGGATGCGCGCCTGTTCGGCCTTCAGCGCCTCAGGCATCCGCGGGCCGTATTCGTCGAGGAACTCGCCGATGCTGGCGAACTCGGCCTGCCAACCCGCACGGTCGAAGCCGAACAGCTTCGCGCGCGCCTCACCGTCGAGGGCGACGCCGTCGAGGTTGAGGTCCTCCGCGCGCGGAAGCGCACCGATCGGCGTCTCCACCGCACCGGCATCGCCCTTCACCCGCGCGATCATCCATTCGATCACGCGCAGGTTGTCGCCAAAACCCGGCCACAGGAATTTGCCGTCGTCGCCCTTGCGGAACCAGTTCACGTGGAAGATCTTCGGCAGCGCGGCGACGTCGCCGAAGGACAGCCAGTGCGCGAAATAATCGGCGAAGTTGTAGCCGCAGAACGGCTTCATCGCCATCGGATCGCGGCGCATCACGCCGACCGCGCCGGTGGCGGCGGCGGTGGTTTCCGACCCCATCGCCGCGCCGACCAGCACGCCATGCGTCCAGTCCCGGGCTTCGAACACCAGCGGCACCAGCGAGGCGCGACGACCGCCGAACACGATCGCGCTGATCGGCACGCCCTGAGGATCCTCGGCCATCGGCGAATACGACGGGCATTGTTTCGCGCTGACGGTGAAGCGCGCGTTCGGATGCGCGGCGGGGCCGCGGCTCGACGCGGGCGCACTGGAATCGTATTCATGACCGCGCCAATCCTGGACGGGCACGCCGCCATCCAGCCCCTCCCACCACGGCTGGCCGTCGGCGGTCAGGCCGACGTTGGTGAAGATCGTGTTCTTCCGGATCGTCGCCAGCGCATTCGGGTTGGATTTGCTGGATGTGCCGGGCGCGACGCCGAAGAAGCCGGCTTCCGGATTGATCGCATACAGCCGACCGTCCGCGCCGGGACGCATCCAGCAGATGTCGTCGCCGATGGTGGTGATCTTCCAGCCCTCCCGGCGGTAACCCTCCGGCGGGATCAGCATCGCCAGGTTGGTCTTGCCGCAGGCCGACGGGAACGCCGCGGCGATGTAGTGCGTTTCGCCCTGCGGGTTTTCCACGCCGAGGATCAGCATGTGTTCGGCCAGCCAGCCCTCGCTGCGCGCCTGGTACGAAGCGATGCGGAGCGCGTGGCATTTCTTGCCGAGCAGCGCGTTGCCGCCGTAACCCGAACCGTAGGACTTGATCGTCAGCTCTTCCGGGAAATGCATGATGAAGCGACGATTCGGATCGAGTTCGCCGATCGAATGCAGGCCCTTCACGAATGCGCCGCCCGCAAGACCTTCGCGCTCGATCCGCGCCAGCGCCGCGGCGCCCATGCGGGTCATGATCCGCATGTTCGCGACCACGTACGGCGAATCGGTGATTTCCACGCCGCAGCGCGACAGCGGCGAATCGATCGGGCCCATGCAATAAGGGATCACGTACATCGTCCGGCCACGCATGCAGCCGTCGAACAACGCATCCATCTGCGCATGCCCCTCGTCGGGCGCCATCCAGTGATTGTTCGGTCCGGCATCGTCGGCGTGATGCGTGCACACGAACGTCAGGTGCTCGACGCGGGCGACGTCATCGGGATGGGAACGATGCAGCCAGCTGTCCGGATGGGTCTTCTCGTTGAGTTTGATCAGGGTGCCGTCGGCCTGCATCTTCGCGATCAGCGCGGCGTTCTCGGCATCGCTGCCATCGCACCAGTGGATCGCATCGGGTCGGGTCGACCGGGCGACGTCGTCGACCCATCGCTGAAGTTGTTCGAGACGGGTCGGCGGGTGTTGCGGCACGGCGATGGCGTTCATGCGGAGGCTCAGGCGTTTCGAATGACGGGAGGGATCAGGGTTTCCATCACGTGTTCGACATAGTCTTCGAACTCGTCGTGGGCCAGACGCGGGTGCAACTGCATGCTGAGCTGCAGGAAGCCGACGTAGGCGGCGTACGCCAGGCGCCCGCGATGCTGCGCATCGGTGCGTCCCAGCCCGGCCTGGCGGAAAGACGCGGCGAGATAGTCGAGACGGCGCTGCGACACGCGGCCGATCACCGGCCCCACCGCGGGATGATCCAGCGCTTTCAACAGTTCGCTGTAGATCTTGTGCGACTTCACTTCGTGCGCGACCAGCTGGATCAGCGCGCGCAGACGTTGACGCGGATCGCTCACCGCTTCGAGCTGACCGAAGACGCTTTCCTGCTCCACCGCTTCCCAGCGTTCCAGCGCAGCCGAGAGCAGCGCGTCGCGGGAGGGGAAATGCCAGTAGAAGCTGCCCTTGGTGACCCCGAGGCGGCGGGCCAGCGGTTCGACCGCCACCGAGGCCACGCCCTGTTCGGCGATGAGGTCGAGGGCGGCCTGCGCCCAGTCTTCCGCGCTCAGGCGGCCGTTGCGTTCGGTTTTGGCGGCGATGTCGTTCATGACAGTAGTGTAACCATACGGAACGGTTCGGAAAAGTATCGTTTGACTACGATTGCAAACAGAATTCCCGAGGTTTCCCGGCACATTGACATTCGGCGAAAAGCGAATCCATACTTCGGCGTATGGAGCAGCCCGAGCGGCGCTCCTCCGCTGTCTCACGCGGGCCGTATCAGCACGCCCCGCCCCATGTCGACACGAAGCTCACCGGAGCGCAGTCATGAGCATCGCCATTCCCTTCGTCGCACTCTTCCTCGCCACGGCCTTCTGCGCCTATCACCGCCTGCGCCTGGCGGTGTGGACCGCGATCGCCGCCACGCTGCTGGTCGGCTGCTGGTTCCTGGGCGCGAACCAGACGGCCACCCTGGTCGCCGCCGGCCTCCTGGCGGTGGTCGCGATCCCGATGCTGATCCCGCCCGTGCGCAAGGCGTTGATCACCGGGCCGCTGCTCAAGTTCTACACCCGGCTGCTGCCGCCGTTGTCCGATACCGAGCGCACGGCGCTGGAATCGGGCACCGTCGGTTTCGAGGGCGAACTGTTTTCGGGCAAGCCCGACTGGAACAAGCTGCTCTCGCTGCCCAAACCCGAGCTGAGCGACGAGGAACAGGCCTATCTCGACGGGCCGGTCGAAGACGCCTGCCGGATGACGGACGACTGGGACATCACCCACGTCCGCGCCGACCTGCCGCCGGAACTCTGGGACTATCTGAAACAGCACAAGTTCTTCGGCCTCAACATTCCGAAGGAATACGGCGGTCTCGGCTTCTCGGCGCTGATGAACCACAAGGTCATCCAGAAACTCGCGCCGATCTCGTCCGTGCTCAGCTCCACCGTCGGCGTGCCCAATTCGCTGGGCCCGGCCGAACTGCTGATGCATTACGGCACCGAGGAGCAGAAACGCCATTACCTGCCGCGTCTCGCCGACGGCCGCGAGATCCCCTGCTTCGCGCTGACCGGACCGTTCGCCGGCTCCGACGCCACTTCCATTCCCGACTACGGCATCGTCGGCATGGGCGAATGGAACGGCGCGAACGTGCTCGGCATCCGGCTGACGCTCAACAAGCGCTACATCACCTTGGCGCCGGTGGCGACCCTGATCGGCGTCGCGTTCCGCATGTACGATCCGGACGGTCTGCTCGGCGACAAGCGCGACATCGGCATCTCGCTGGCGCTGGTGCCGCGCGACGCCGCCGGCCTGGAGATCGGCCGTCGCCATTTCCCGCTCAACGCGCCGTTCCAGAACGGTCCGATCATCGGCAAGGACGTGTTCGTTCCGCTGAGCCAGTTGATCGGCGGCGAAGAGTACGCCGGCCAGGGCTGGCGGATGCTGATGGAATGCCTGTCGATCGGACGCTCCATCACGCTGCCTTCCACCGCCAGCGGCGGCGCCAAGATGGGCGCGATCGTGACCGGCGCCTACGCGCGCATCCGCAAGCAGTTCGGCCTGTCGGTCGGCCGCTTCGAAGGCGTCGAGGAAGCGCTGGCCCGCATCGGTGGCCGCGCGTATGCCTGCAGCGCCTTGTCGGAAGCGACCGCGGCCGCGGTCGCCCGCGGCGAGAACCCGGCGGTACCGTCCACCATCGCCAAGTACCACTGCACCGAGATGAGCCGTGAAGTCGCGCGCGACGTGATGGACATCCATGGCGGCAAGGGCATCATCCTCGGCCCGCGCAACTACGCAGGACGCAATTGGCAGTCGGTGCCGATCGCGATCACGGTCGAAGGCGCCAACATCATGACCCGCAGCCTGATGATCTTCGGTCAGGGCGCGATCCTCTGCCACCCGTGGGTGATGAAGGAAATGAAATCGGCGCAGCTGGAGAACCCGAAGGAGCGCATCGACCAGTTCGACCACGCCCTGTTCGGCCACATCAGCTACGCGATCTCGAACGCGGTCCGCGCGTGGTGGTTTGGCTTCACCGGCAGCCGCATCGGCACCACGCCGGGCGGCGAATACACCCGTCGCTGCTATCGCAAACTCAATCGCTATTCGGCGGCGCTGTCGGTGATGGCCGACACCTCGATGCTGCTGCTCGGCGGCAAGCTGAAATTCAAGGAATCGCTGTCCGGCCGCCTCGGCGACGTGCTCAGCCAGCTGTACATCGCCAGCGCGATGCTGAAGCGCTACGAAGACCAGGGCCGTCCGATCGCCGATCATCCGCTGCTGGCCTGGGCCTTCCACGATGCGATCCACAAGATCGAACTGGCGCTGTCGGGCGCGCTGCGCAACTTCCCGATCCGCCCGGTCGGTTGGCTGCTGTGGGCGGTGATCTTCCCGTGGGGCCGTCGCGCCGAAGCGCCGAGCGATCGCCTGGGCCATCGCGCCGCCAGCCTGCTGATGACGCCGTGCGAAGCCCGCGACCGTCTCGCCAAGGATCTGTTCCTGGAGCCCGGCGAACGCAATCCCGCCGCACGCGTGAACAGCTATCTGCCCAAGGTGATCCTGGCCGAGCCGGTGGAGCGCAAGTTCCTCAAGGCCTTGAAGAACAGCGACATCCAAGCCCTGGATTTCGCCGCCCAGCTCGACGAAGGCGTTCGCGAAGGCTGGATCACGGCCGAAGAGCGCAGGCAGCTGGAAGAGCTGCGCGAGATCACTCTGGACACGATCATGGTCGACGATTTCGAATCGTGGGAACTGCGCTCGGCCGGTTACGTCGACGGCAAGCAGACCAAGGCGCACCGCGCCGCGGCCTGAGACGGACGCGATATCGCATCAGGCAAGGACACGAACGGCGGGCTCGACCCGCCGTTCTTTTTGGAGCACGGCCCGTGGCCAACAAGACTCTCGCGCTCTACGAACGCATGCGCCGCTGGCCCGCCGGGCAGTGGCTGTTCACCCGCGCCATCTGTTTCAAGGCGCCCTATTTCGGCAGCATCGGCCCGCGCATCACCGTGCTGGAACCCGGTCGCTGCGAAGCGACCCTGCGCCACCGTCGCAAGGTCACCAATCATCTCGGCACCGTGCACGCGATCGCGCTGTGCAATCTCGCCGAACTCGTGGGCGGCATGATGACCGAGGCCAGCCTGCCCGAGGGCATGCGCTGGATTCCCAAGGGCATGACCGTCGAGTACGTGAAGAAGGCCGTGGGCACGATGCGCGCCGTGGCGACGCCGGCGACTCCGATCGTCGCATCCGACAGCGGCTACGAACTGCCTGCGCAGATCGTGGTGACCGATCCCGCGGGCGAGACCGTCTTCCGGGCCACGATTTCGATGTGGATGTCGCCGAAACGACGATCGTCGCCGAAACAATCGTCGCCGAATCGTTGAACGCAGCGGCGGCCGTCGAGCGCCTCAGCGCAGCAGAAGCACCGCGGCGATCGCCGCCAGCGCCGGCACGCCCTGCACGTAGAAGATGCGCCTGCTGACGCTCCACGCACCATAGAGCGCAGCGATCACGACGCAGCCGAGGAAGAACAACGCCACGTCCTGTTTGCCGGCGAATCCGGCCCACAGCAGACCCGCAGCGAGGAAACCGTTGTACAGGCCCTGGTTCGCCGCGAGCACTTTCGTGATCTCTGCCTTCTCGGGCGTGTTGCGGAACGTCTTCATGCCCAACGGCCGGGTCCACAGAAACATTTCGAGCACCAGAAACCACACGTGCAGCAGCGCCACCAGCACGATCAGGGCCATCGCAATCGTCGACATCGTCGGGTCCTTTCGGAAGATTCTGGCCGCAGGCGCGGCGGTCGGTAAAAACGCGTGCGTCAGGGCGGCAGTTTGCGCTGCGCGCGGATCACCTGCCAAGCGCTCAGCGTCATGGCGATGGCGATGCCGATGCCGGCCGCGAACACCATGCGGCTGCCGAACATCGCCAGCCATTTGTGCAGCCAGACATAGGTCAGATCGCCGCCGCGATACACGGCGGTATCGATGAAGGCCTTCGCCTTGTAGCGCGATTCGCGGTCGACACGGGTATAGAGCGTTTCGCGCCCCGGTTTGCCCAGCGAGAATTCGCCCGAACGCGTGGCGACCTGCACCACCGCGATCAACAGCGGCAACGGCGACATCGCCAGCAGGCAATAACCGAACGTGATGGCGAATGCGGGAATCAGCAGCACCGGCCCCACGCCGTAGCGCCGCAGCAACCATCGGGTCAGGAAGATCTGGACGAGGATGGTGCACAGATTGATCGCGAAATCGATCCGTGCGTAGAACTTCGTCGCCTCCGCCGCCGTGGGATAGAACTGTTTCACGATCGCGGCCTGTTCGTTGTACAGCAACGTGCCCACGCCCACGCCGAAGAACATCAGCAGCGCGAGGCCGCGCAGCATCGGTTCCTTCGCCACCAGCCGGAACCCGGCCCAGACCGAACCGCCCATCGCTTCGCCGGGCGCCGGATAACCGCTGCGCCGTTCGCGCCGCAACGCCCACGGCCGCAGGCGCACGATGCACAGCAGGCACACCACCAGGAAACCGGCGGAGACCAGCAGCAGACTGCCGATACCGACCCGATCCACGAGCAGACGGGTGATCACCGGGCCGAGCAGCGCACCGATGGTGCCGCCGGCGCCGATGTAGCCGTAGACGCGCTTGGCGTGGTCGTTGTCGAAGACATCGGCCATGTAACTCCAGAACACCGACACCGCGAACAGGTTGAACACCGCGACCCAGACGAAAAACAGCGCGCCGCGGCCGGAGACGTCGCGGTCGAAGATCCACCAGAAGCCGATCAGGCAGAGGATGAAGATCAGATACAGTCCGGGCAGGAATACCCGACGGGGATAACGCGAGACCAGCGCCCCGTACAGCGGCTGCAACACCAGCATCGACAGGAAAGTGCCGGTGAACAATGCCTGCAGCACGAAGTCCTTGAGCTGGAATCCGTGGTCCAACGCCCACGCCATCCATGCATCGGGGAAAACCGCGGTCAGGTCGCCGGAGGCGGCCATCGCATCGCGCACCGGGCGCAGTACGTAGTACCCGCAGAGCAGACTGAAGAAATACAGCAGGGCCCACCACAGCGGCGGCGACTCGGCCAGTTCCTGGCGCAGACGACCGAGCGCGCCTGCCGGCGGATCGGCGGATGCGTCGGCGGCCGGTTCGGGCTGGGGCGACATCCGTCACCTCACCATGCAATGCGGAGCCGGTACTCTACCCGCGAACCGCCGATCCGACATCTCTCACCCGCGTCGCCAACGCCCCCGGACACCATACGCTGCAGGGCGATTTTCCGGAGTGTTTGCTCTAGGCCGCGGGCATAGTGTCGCCCGCATACGATTTCACAAGGCTCGTGCGTGTTCGATTACATCATCATCGGTGCCGGATCCGCAGGCTGCGTGCTGGCCAACCGGCTCAGCGAAGACCCGTCCGTGAAGGTGTTGCTGCTCGAAGCCGGGCCGCGCGACTGGCACCCCTTCATCCACATGCCCGCCGGGATCTCCAAACTGGTGAACCAGAAAGGCGTGAACTGGGACTACAACACCGTCGCCGAGCCGCATCTCAACCACCGCACGCTGTGGTGGCCGCGCGGCAAGGTGCTCGGCGGCTCCAGCTCGATCAACGCGATGTGCTACATCCGCGGCGTCGCCGGCGATTACGACGACTGGGCCGCGCAGGGCGCGGAGGGCTGGCACTGGAACAACGTATTGCCCTACTTCAGGAAATCGGAGCGCAACGGCCGCGGTGCCGACGCCTTCCACGGCGCCGATGGTCCGTTGTCCGTGTCCGACCTGCGTTACACCAACCCGCTCTCGCATGCCTTCATCGATGCCGCGCAACAGGCCGGCATCGCGCAGAACCCCGATTTCAACGGCGCGGTGCAGGAAGGCGTCGGCTTCTATCAGGTGACCCAGCGCGATGGCGCGCGCTGCTCGTCGGCCGTGGCCTACCTCAACCCCGTGCGCACCCGGCCCAACCTGACCGTGCACACCGGCGCGCAGGTCGGCCGGATCACGTTCGAAGGGCGACGCGCCAACGGCGTGACCTATGCGATGAACGGCCAGGGCCACCACCAGCCGGCCGCGCGCGAGGTCCTGCTCTGCGGCGGCGCGATCAATTCGCCGCAGTTGCTGATGCTGTCGGGCATCGGCCCCGCGGACGATCTGCGCAGGCTGGGCATCGATGTGCTGGCGGACCTCGACGGCGTCGGCGGCAACCTGCAGGACCATCTCGACATCTGCACCCTGTTCCATTCGACCGAACGGGTGACCTACGACCGCATCAGCGACCTCAAGACCGCCTTCGATTATTACCTGCGCGGCCGCCGCGGCCCGGGCACCAGCAACGTCGCCGAAGCCGGCGGTTTCGCGCGCTCGGCGCTGGCGCCGGACGATCGCGCCGACATCCAGTTCCATTTCGTGCCCGCGATGCTCGACGACCATGGCCGTCGACGCCTGCCGGGCGATGGCTACACCCTGCACGCCTGCTTCCTGCGCCCGCGCAGCCGCGGCCGGATTTCGCTGGTCAGCGACCGTGCCGGCGACAAGGCGCGGATCTTCGCGAACTATCTCGGCGACGACGAAGGCTTCGACCTGAAAATGATGGTCGAATGCGCCAAGCTCTCGCGCGAGATCCTGGCGCAGAAGGCTTTCGACCGGTATCGCGGCAGGCCGATCTTCCCCGAGCGCAACGACCTCGACGACAGCGCGCTGGCGGATTTCGTCCGCGCCAAGGCCGAAACCGTCTATCACCCGATCGGCACCTGCCGCATGGGCAGCGACGCCGGCGCCGTGGTCGATCCGCAACTGCGGGTCCGCGGCGTGGAGGGCCTGCGCGTGATCGACGCCTCGGTGATGCCGAACCTGATCGGCGGCAACACCAACGCGCCCACGATCATGATCGCCGAGCGCGCCGCCGACCTGATCCGGGGCCTGGCCGCCTGACATCGGCCATCCCCGGCGAGGCCCCGCGAAGTCGCGGCCGCCCCGCCGAACCGCTAAAATTTCCGGCCCTGGTCCGCGACCGCGGTTCCCGGGCCCCTCTCCCGCTCCCAGGACATTCCGAACGATGAAGATCCTCGTCGGCTACAAGCGCGTGGTGGACTACAACGTCCGCATCCAGGTCAAGCCGGACGGCTCC
>CAMLLG010000026.1 GCA_946480825.1 uncultured Lysobacteraceae bacterium | reverse complement strand
ACTTCTTGTCCTGCAGCTTGTTGCCGGTCACCGCGATCTTCTCGGCGTTGATCACCACCAGGTAATCACCGGTGTCGACGTGCGGGGTGTAGACGGGCTTGTGCTTGCCGCGGAGGCGGTAGGCGAGCTCTGCGGCGAGACGACCGAGGGTCTTACCGGAGGCGTCGACGAGATACCAGTCGCGCTGGACGGTCTCGTTCTTGGCGGTGAAAGTCTTCATAGGGAACTCTTGAGAGGGGTACCTGGTCGGGCTGATTGCGGAAGCGTCTTTCGAGGAATTCCCTCTGGGGACACGCCGGAACTTCGCCTCGCGTTGTCGTCGTGGTCCCGGTGCCGGGGCCACAAAGAGGCGGAATCATAGCCCCGGCCCCGGGGGATCGCAAGCCGACCGGATCCGAAGCCTCGAAAAAGCCCGATGAGGCGCGCTCGCGCATCGCATCGCCTTGCCGGAAGATGACGCGGTGAACGCACCCCGCCCCGCCCCCGATGCCCCGTCCCTGGCCGCACTCGCCGACCGGTGCGTGCAGTGCGGGTTGTGCCTGCCGTCCTGCCCGACCTACGCGCTGGAAGCTCTGGAAGCGGAGTCGCCGCGGGGTCGGATCGCCTTGATCAAGGCCTGGGAGAGCGGGGCCACCGCCTCGACGCCGACGGGCGAAGCGCATCTGGATGCCTGCCTGGGCTGCCGTCGTTGCGAAACCGTCTGTCCCGCGAACGTTCCCTACGGGACGCTGCTGACCAGCGCCCGGACACGGCAACGCGCCCGGCGCGCGCCCGCGGCTGGCCAGCGGGCGGCCGAATGGCTGACTGCGCGCCCACGCACCTTGGCCGTGCTTCTGGCGGCCTATCGGGTCGCCTGGCCACTGCTGCCCCGATGGGCGCGACCGCTGCCGCGTCCGATGGTGCCGTCCAAACAGCAGCCTCCCGCTGTCGTTTCGACGGACGTCACGGTGGCCCTGTTCGTGGGCTGCGTCGCCCGCAGCTACGATGCGCCGCTGCATGCGGCATTGCGACGGCTGGGCGCGGCGGCAGGCCTGGGGATCGTCGTTCCGGGTGGACAGACCTGCTGCGGCAGCCTGCATGCGCATGCAGGCGATACCGACCTTGCGGCGGAACTGGCGACCGCCAATCGGGCCGCCTTCACCCGTCAGCGCGACGTGCTCGGCCTCGCCAGCGGCTGTCATGAAGTGCTCGCCGACAGCCTGCACGGACAATGCGACGTCCACGACGCGATCGCCCTCTTCGCCGAGCGCGCGGATCGTCTCCGCTTCGTCGAACGGGTCGAACGCATCGCGCTGCATCTGCCCTGCACCCAGCGCAATGTGGTTCGCAGCGATGGCGCCCTGCGCGCGCTGCTGGCCCGCGTGCCGGGGCTGGAGATCGTCGCGCTGGACGCGGGCTTCGGCTGCTGCGGCGCGGCCGGCACGCAGATGCTGACCGACCCGGGCCGCGCCGCGCGTTTCCGCAAGCCGCTGCTCGATCAACTCGCCGCCAGCGGCGCGACCCGGCTGCTGAGCGCCAACATCGGATGCCGGCTGCATCTGGCGAACGGCACGGCCCTGCCGGTGCAGCACCCGCTCGAATTTCTTGCAGAATGTCTGGCATGAAAACGTCCGACATGAACGCGCCCCGCACGCTGTCGCCGCTCGATCGTCTGCTCGCCGATGCGCAGAACGCGCTGGAAACCGTGGCCGGCGCCCCGCGTGCCGCACGGCCGAACCCCGGCAGGCACGAAGCGGACGTGATCCTGGACGACGCCGAACGCCGGCACGCGGCCGGACTCATGCGCATCAACCACGTCGGCGAAGTCTGCGCGCAGGCGCTCTATGTCGGCCAGGCCTCGGTCGCGCGCGACCCGCAGACGCGGGCCCATTTGCTCGACGCCGCGCAGGAAGAGACCGACCACCTCGCCTGGTGCGCGGACCGGCTGCGCGAGCTCGACAGCCGTCCGAGCCTGCTCAACCCGGTCTGGTATGCGGGCAGTTATGCCATCGGCGTCCTCGCCGGCCTGCGCGGCGACGGCTGGAACCTGGGTTTCGTGGTCGAGACCGAGCGCCAGGTCGAGGCGCATCTGGAAGAACATCTGCGGACCCTGCCGCCCGCCGACGGCCGCAGCCGCGCGATCCTCGCCACGATGAAGGAAGACGAAGCGCGCCATGCCGACCACGCCGAAGCCGCGGGCGCGCGGGCGTTGCCGCAGCCGGTGCCGACCCTGATGGCGGCGGCGTCGAAATTGATGAAAGCGGTGGCCTATCGGGTGTGAGCCGCGATCGTCCGCGGCATCGCTCGAAACACCGCCCCGTAACGCGAAAAAGCCGGCTTTCGCCGGCTTTTTTGACCATCTCGCGAACATCATTCCGCGAGATTGCGGCCCTGGTACAGCTCTTCGATCTCGCGCCGCAGACGGGCTTCGATCTTCATGCGTTCCTTGAACGAGAGGTTCTTGGCCTTCTCCTCGAACAGGTACTGGTCGAGATCGAAATCCTTGAGATGCATCTTCGTGTGGAACAGGTTTTCCTGGTAGACGTTGACGTCCAGCATCTCGTAGCGCGACTTGATGTTCTTCGCCAGATAATCCTGGATCGAATTGATCTTGTGGTCGATGTAGTGCTTCCTGCCCTTGATGTCGCGGGTGAAGCCGCGCACCCGGTAATCCATGATGACGATGTCGGATTCCAGGCTTTCGATCAGGTAGTTGAGCGCCTTCAACGGCGAAATCACGCCGCAGGTGGCGACATCGATGTCGGCGCGGAAGGTCGCAATGCCGTTGTCCGGGTGGGTCTCCGGATAGGTGTGCACCGTGATGTGCGACTTGTCCATGTGCGCGACGACGGCGTCGGAAATGATCTCCCGACCGGCGTCCTTCTTGTCGATCACCGGCTCCTCGGAGATGAGGATGGTCACCGAGGCGCCCTGCGGGTCGTAGTCCTGGCGGGCGATGTTGAGGATGTTCGCGCCGATGATCTCCGCCACGTCGGTCAGGATCTGGGTCAGGCGGTCGGCGTTGTATTCCTCGTCGATGTACGCGATGTAGCGCTGGCGCTCTTCTTCGGATACGGCGTAGCAGACGTCGTAGATGTTGAAGGACAGCGCCTTGGTCAGGTTGTTGAAGCCTTGCAGCTTCAGACGCGGCAGCGGCTTGACCACGGCATCGGTTCCTTGGGGGTACGGAGGTTCGGGGCGCGATTATGCGGCATTGCGGCCCCCGGGGGGAGTCGGTTCCGCATCGCAGCATCGACGCCGGGCGGCACCGGCGCACCGCGCGTTGGATACGGTGCCGTTTGCCCGAATCGTGACAAAGGCCTACTCTTGCCTATTCCTTCGTTCTGGCTCGCATGAAACCATCCCCCGTGGCCACGCTGACCCCCCTCCGCCGCAACGCAAATCCGCTCGCACCGACGGTCGCGACCATCGAGCGCTTCCTGTCGCATTGCCATCGCCGCCGCTATCCGCCGCGTACCGAGGTGTTCCGTCCGGGCGACCCGGCCGGCACGCTCTACTACGTGATTTCAGGTTCGGTCAGCATCATCACCGAGGAAGAAGACGGGCGCGAACTGGTGCTCGGCTACTTCGGACCAGGCGAATTCGTCGGCGAAATGGGCCTGTTCGTCGAAAGCGACCGCCGCGAGGTCGTCCTGCGCACCCGCACCCAGTGCGAGCTGGCCGAGATCGGCTACGAGCGGCTCTACCAGTTGCTCGAAGGCCCCTTGGCGGGCGACGCCGCGCAGTTGATCTACGCGATCGGCGCGCAGCTCTCCCGTCGCCTGCTCGACACCAGCCGCAAGGCCGGCCGACTGGCCTTCCTCGACGTTACCGACCGCATCATTCGTGCCCTGCACGATCTGACCCGCGAACCGGAAGCCATGAGCCATCCGCAGGGGACCCAGTTGCGGGTCTCCCGCCAGGAACTGGCCCGTCTGGTCGGCTGCTCTCGCGAAATGGCCGGCCGCGTGCTGAAGAAGCTGCAGGCCGACAACAAGCTGCACGCGCGCGGCAAAACCGTCGTGGTGTACGGCACCCGCTGAGCGATGACGGTCGCGGCGCACGGCCCTTCAGGACAGGACTCGGCGGGCGACGATGTCGATCTGCGCGCCGCGGTCCCGGCCGACGCCGACGATGTCGCCGCGCTGCTGGAAGCCCTGGGTTACCCCTGCGAGGCGGCCGATGCGGCCGAGCGCATCGCCACGATGCTGCACAACGACCGCCAGGCCCTGGTGGTCGCCCGGCACCGCGGCGCCGTCCGCGGGCTGCTGGCGCTCGACTTCATGTACTACCTGCCCCTGGGCACCACCACCTGCCGGGTCACGGCGCTGGTGGTCCTGCCCGACGCCCGCGGCCACGGCCTGGGCCGCCTGCTGCTGCGCGATGCCGAACGCCGCGCCCGTCTCGGCGGCGCCGCGCGACTGGAAGTGACCAGCGCCGGCCACCGCACCGAAGCCCACGCGTTCTACCGCGCCTGCGGTTTTTCCGAGGGCGCGGTGCGGTTCGTCAAACCGCTCGGGGACTGATCCGCCCCGCTGCGGCAGAATAGGCGGCCTGCCCACACCGGTCCCGCCCGCATGCAATGCCCGAAGTGCCATGCCCCGATGCACCAGCTCCCCGATCTGCAGGAGCCCGTCCACCGCTGCACAGGTTGCCATGGCATGTGGTTCGAGCTCATGGCCCACGAACAGCTGCGCGACGACGCCGAGCGCATCGACCTGGGCGAACCGACGCCACCGGCCGAAGGCGAATATTTCGACCCGACCGCACCGGCACCGGCGACCCTGCTCTGCCCGGCCTGCGATCACTACCCGCTGATCCACATGGTCGATCCGCACCAGCCGCATATCCGCTTCGAAAGCTGCAAATTCTGTTACGGACGCTTCTACGACGCCGGCGAATTCCGCGATTTCGTCGACGATGAGGACGACTCGGGGCTCAGCGGATTCCTCAAACGGTTCGCCGGAGAACCGCGCGGCTGACGCAACGTCTCGCCGAGCAGGGGCGAGATCGCGCGACCGATCGACGCGACGCGCCGGTCAGCCGCGCTCCAACATCGGCGGCAGTGGGCAGTGCAGCACGCCGCAGACGGTGCGCAACAGTTCGGCCTCGGCCACGCGCAGGCGCCCGTCGTGGCTCACCGCGGCGGTGATGGCTTCCACCAGCACCTGCTTCGCATCCGGTGCGAGCGCATCCAGCACTGGCCAGACCGTCTCCAGCGCGAGCACGCCCTCGGCGGGCGGCGCGTAGTCGATGTGTTCGTGCGGCAGGACGCGCTGCAGGCCGGCGAGATAGGCGCGCAGCGCGTCGTGAGCGTTGTCGTGCCCGGCCTGCGCGACCAGGGCCAACAGCGCGACGATCGCGGGCTTGGCATCCACGGCGCGGCGGCGGCCGAACGGGCGATGCAGGGCGGGATCCAGCGATTCGCGCACCTGCGCCTGCAGCAGCGAGCCGAGCGCGTATTCGAACACCGACACGCGCCCGTCGGTGTTCACCACCGCGTGCACGGTGTCGAGCACCACGTTGAGCTCGGGACGCGGGCGCTGGCGCAGCACCGGAAAGGCGAGCGCGGCCAGCGGCAGGCGCAGCATCGGGTGCAGATCGCCCAGTTGCTCGCTGCGCAGCGCGTCGGTGAGCACCGCGGCCTGACGGCCCAGTCGTGCGCCGATCTCGGCATGCTGCTTGGCCCGCACCGCGGCATCCTCGTCCAACAACAGCGCGAGCAGCAGCGGCACCACGTCGTCGCGGCGCGCGGCCAGCGCGCGCAGCGCACCGGGAATCGCCGACACGATGACATCCGCGCGCCGGTAATCGTCGCCCGACGGATGCGCGACCTGGGCCACGATCATCGGTGGACTGACGGCGAAGGTCGTTCCGGACACCGGCAGACGCGCGCCGCTGTCGTTCAGGCCGAGGCGCGCGTCCTCCTCCAGACCGTTCGGCGGTTCGACCATCCACTTGCGCTGCAGATTGGCGAGCTGGTCGGCGCGGAAACTCGGCTCCAGCGCCTGGATCCGCTGCAACAGCGGTGGATGGGTCGCGAACAATCCCTTCAGGCCCGCGCCGTCGCCGAACAGCATGTGGCTCACTTCCTCGGCGTCGCCGCGATGGGTCAGCGTCGCGCCGTCGCCCACGCCGCCGATCTTCTTGAGCGCCCCGGCCAGACCCGCAGCCTGGCGCGTGAACTGCACCGCCGAGGCATCGGCCAGCAGCTCGCGCGAGCGGCTGACGCCGGCCTTGATCATGCGGCCGAAGAACAGCCCGAGATAACCGATGGCCATCGCCACCAGCGCGGCGACGAGAATGCCCACGGCGCCCTTGTCGCGCCCGCCGAAGCGGCCGTGCTCGAGGATCTTGCGGCCCGCGACGCCCAGCATGAGGATGCCGAACAGCACGCCGATCAGGCGGATGTTCAGACGCATGTCGCCGTTGAGGATGTGGCTGAATTCGTGCGCGATCACGCCCTGCAGCTCATCGCGGTTGAGCCGGTCGAGGGCGCCCCGCGTGACCGCCACCACCGCGTCCGAAGGCGCGTAGCCGGCGGCGAAGGCATTGATGCCGGCTTCGTGCTCCAGCACGAAGAGCTTCGGCATCGGCACGCCGGAGGCGATCGCGATCTCCTCGACCACGTTGCGCAGGCGCCGCAGTTGCGGGTCGCGGGTCTGCTCGGGCACCGGCACGCCGCCCATCTGGCGCGCGATGGTTTCGCCGCCGTCGCGAAGCGTGGCGATGCGATACAGCGATCCGAGGCCGATCACCGCGACCGCGACCAGCGAAACCGCCGCGAGAATGGCCAACGTCTGCGCCGGCGTGGCCTCGTCCTTCGCGACGATCGCGATCCAGACGACGAAATCGATGGTCAGCACGATGCCGAGCACCGCCAACGCGAACAACAGCACAAGACGGAAAGAGGCCTTGCGCGCGGCGGCCTGGCGTTCGAAGAAATTCATGCGCGATATCCGGGGGACGACAGGCGACGGGCGACGCGCACCGGCGTCGCGGTCGGATTCAGAACTGCACCTTCGGCGCTTCGCGCATCTCGGCACGATCGCCCGGGATCGCGAGCTGCACCGCGGGCGCGAAGTCGAACATGCCGGCGACGATGCTCGACGGGAACACCTCGCGC
Organism: uncultured Lysobacteraceae bacterium; assembly: GCA_946480825.1. The sequence continues at coordinate 44,948 of CAMLLG010000026.1, read as the reverse complement.
TTGTTGTTGAAGGCCATGACCGCATCGTTGAAAGCCTGGCGCGCGAACGCCACCTTGTTCTCGGTGCTGGTCAGTTCCTCGGTGAGCTGCATCATGTTCTGGTTGGCCTTGAGGTCGGGATAGGCCTCGGCCACCGCGAGCAGACGCCCCAGCCCCGCATTGAGCTGCCCCTGCGCCGCGGCGAGCCGGGCCATGGCCTCGGGGTCGCCGGGATAGGCCTTGGCCGCGGCCAGCCCGGACTGCGCGGCGGAACGCGCCGCCACCACCGCCTCCAGCGTCTCGCGCTCGTGGGACAGGTACGCCTTGGCGGTTTCGACCAGATTGGGGATGAGATCGAACCGGCGCTGCAACTGCACATCGATCTGTGCGAATGCGTTGCGGTAACCGTTCCGCGACGCCACCAGGCCGTTGTAGACCGCGATGCCCCAGACCAGCAAGACCGTGAGAATTGCGAGCAGGATCAACAAAATACCCATCGAATCTCCCCTTGTTCATGCAAATGGCGGAGCAGGCGTTATGATCGGGCCGAGATCACCGGGATCCCTGTCTGGAAAGATCCTTTCCGGAGCACCCCGGAGACGGGTGCGGCCCGCGAACGGCCGCAGCGGACGTTACTGACATTGAACCTGTCGTCAAGCATACGCAGGGGGGGCTCGCGATGAAAGACAAGACCCGTCACCACCGCACACCGGAAGTCGCGTGCGAGCGCACCCGCTCCGCCGCATCGCTCGCACGACGCACCGGCGTGATCGCGATGCTGTTGCCGATGGCGGCCGGACTGTCCGCGCAGACGCCGTTGCGCTGGGACAGCGCGAGCGCCGGCCCGAACGCCGCGACCATCGGCACGACCGGCCTCTATTCCGGCAAGGCGACGATGGCCCGCGTTTACCCGGGTGCCGAGTTGCGCATGGCGCCTTTGGCGAGCGGCTTCGACGTCACCGAATTCGAAGCCCTCGCGCAGAATCTCGTGAAGGGACAGAAAGTGCCCGGCATGGCGATGGCGATCGTGCAGGGCGGACGCGTTCTCAGCGCGCGCGGCTACGGCATCACCGATGTCGCCCAACCGGAGATCGTCGACGAAAACACGGTCTTCCGCTTGGCGTCCCTGTCCAAATCCTTCGCCGCCACCGCCACCGGCATGCTGGTCAACGACGGCCGCCTGCGCTGGGACAGTCGCGTGATCGATTACTACCCGACCCTGCAGTTCTCCGAGCCGCGCGCCTCGCTGCAATTGACCGTGGCCGACGTGTTGAGCCATCGGGTCGGCATCGGCCACAACGCTTTCGATCGCGATCTCGAACGCAACGCCGAGTATCCCTCGCTCGTACGCAAGATCGCCTACACGCCGATGCAGTGCGCGCCCGGCGAGTGCTACGCCTACCAGAACATCGCCTACAGCCTCATCGGCGACGTGGTGCAAGGCGCCAGCGGACAACCCTTCGAACAGTGGGTCGCGCAGCACCTCTTCAAGCCCCTGGGCATGCAGAACGCCAGCTACGGACTGGACGGCATCGTCGCCAGCGCACGCTGGGCCAAGCCGCACGTCCGCGCCGGCCGCGGCTGGACAGCGGTCCATCCCAAACCCACCTATTACCGGGTCGCGCCGGCCGCGGGCGTCAACGCGAGCGCCAGCGACATGGGCCAATGGCTCCTGGCGCAGAGCGGACATCGTCCCGATGTGCTGTCCGGCGCGCTGCTCGCGACGCTGCACGCACCGTTGATCGACACGCCCGCGGAAACCCGCGGTTCACAGTGGCGGCGGGACCGCCTCAATGCCGCAGGCTATGGGCTCGGTTGGCGCGTCTACGATTACGTCGGCCATCGCGTGGTCTTTCACGGCGGCGCCGTGCAGGGCTACCGCGGCGTGATCGCGCTGATGCCGGAACGCGACCTCGGCGTCGCGATCCTCTGGAACGCCAACAGCAATGCCCCTTCCGGTCTGCTGCCGACGATTCTGGATCGTGCGATCGGCGCGACACCGCAACGCTGGCTCGACAGCGATCCGGAACCACTGGACGAGGGACTCTACGCGCAGGGACTTCCGAAACTGCCGGACGCCCCGGCGGCCAGCGGCGGCGCGGAAGCTTCGGTCTCGAACGCGAAGCCGGAGTAACGCAGGCAAGCGGCTCGGCGCTTGCCCGCACCGCCGTCGGGCCGCGGTCGCCGCACGCTTCCTGTCGCAGGACCGCGCCAGTTCCGCATTCCAGGGGCGCTGATTCGATCGAGTACTTCGACGGCCCGACAGGGCGATAACCGCGCGGGGCGAAACCGCGCCGGCCAAGATCGTGCTGGCCGAAGTCGTGCCGGCGGGCCGAAGACGTCAAGGCATAAAAAAACTCCCTCTCCGCCTGGGCACGCGGAGAGGGAGTTTCGGATACCGCTAATCTGATCGGTGTATCGCTTACAGCGACTCGGGGGCTGCCGGCATGGGGGCCGGCGCCGCCTTCTTGCCGCGCTTGGCTACTTTTTTAGCCTTTTTTTTTGCGGCTTTCTTGGCAGGCTTCTTGGCGGCTTTCTTGGCGGCTTTCTTGGCAGCCTTCTTCGCGGTCTTCTTGGCGGCCTTCTTCGCGGTCTTCTTGACAGCCTTCTTCGCGGTCTTCTTGGCGGCCTTCTTCGCGGTCTTCTTGGCGGCCTTCTTCACGGTCTTCTTGGCGGCCTTCTTCGCGGTCTTCTTGGCGGTCTTGCGGACGGCCTTCTTGGCAGCCTTCTTCACGGTTTTCTTGGTCGCCTTTTTGGCGGCCTTCTTCGCAGCTTTCTTCACAGCCATGATATGGCTCTCCTCGTCAGTGGACTTGCATTTGTGTACTACGGCCCAGACAGCAACAGGATCGCGGGAGTCGGACCCGCCATCCACCGCCGGCGCACTAGGCAAGCCGGTCCGGATTCTGTCGGGCATCGCGATTGCGACACCCGAATGATCAAACAGTCGACATCGACCTCCGCCACATCCGTCGTCGGCGCGCGCGCCGGGCAACAGAAAACCCGGGGCCGGCAAGGCCGCGGGTCGGACGGTGCGAGCGATCCCGCTCGCGGACGAATCGGTTTTCTGCAGAGGAGACGAAGCCTGTTTCCACCGGAACGCGAGTCCGGGCGGAAGATCGGATTGTGCTTCGCGTTTTCGTCTTGAACGGACTCACTCGCTTCTGCTGATGCAACACTTGGGGCGAAACCTAATCACGGTTTTTTCCACTGTCAACACCCCGTGCACAAAAAGTTCTCCCGACATGCCGCGTCGCGCGCGCTCGGAACGCGATGCGCGACCGCAACGCACGACGATGGCGATGGCGCGCCGACCGCATCGCGCGCGATGCGCGCGAAAAGAAACATCTTTTTTTAAGCGTTTTTTTCCGGCCCGCGAATGCGCGACGCGATTCCGGCGCGGTGCGTGCGCGGCTTCTCGTCGCAGCGCGGCGACGGGTGAACGGAAAAATTCCGACCTTCGTCGGAGTGGACGGTTTTTCGCGCCGCACAAGCCGGATTGCGCGAAAGTGCGCGAACTTCAACGGTCGATCGGACGACTCGAAACGTCGCTCGCGACATCGGCGCGATGCGTTAGGCATGCGATCGAAGCGGATGCCGACGTCGCAGCGGAAGCGCACGACCCACCGCGAGCCGCCAAAGAAAAAGCCGCCCGCAGGGATGCGGACGGCTTCGTCGGCGAAGGATTCCGGATCGCTCAGGTCACGCGAACCGGATCAGTGATCGTCCTCTTCCAGCAGTTCGGCGTAGTCGTCGGGACCGAGCAGTTCGTTGAGCTGATCGGCATCCTCGACTTCGACGACGAACAGCCAGCCCTCGCCATAGGCGTCTTCGTTGATGGTTTCGGGCTTGTCCGCGAGCGGCGCGTTGACCGACACCACCGTGCCGCTGACCGGCGCGTAGACATCGGACGCCGCTTTGACCGACTCGACGACGGCGCAGGCATTGCCTGCTTCGACGCGATCGCCGACGTTCGGCAGTTCGACGTACACCAGGTCGCCGAGCAGGCCCTGGGCATGATCGGAGATGCCCACGGTGACTTTGCCGTCGCCTTCGACGCGGGCCCATTCGTGGGACTTCATGAACTTCAGGTCGCCGGGAATCTCGCTCATCTTGGGCTCCGCAGGGGTGTGGTGGCGGTGGAAAGGATTGGATGCGGCTAGTGTAGAAGCGCGGCGTCGGCGGTCAAATACCCGACGACGCGGCGATCATTGCTCGGGCACCAGGCTGACGCCATCGCGCACGAACGGAAACTTGACGACGCGCACGGGCACCGCCTTGCCGCGGATGTCGACGCGCACCTCGCCGAGATCGCCGGCGGGCACGCGCGCGAATGCGATCGCCTTGCCCAGCGTCGGCGAGAACGTGCCGGAGAGGATCTCGCCGTCGCCGGCGGCGGTGAGCACGGTCTGGCCATGGCGCAGCACGCCTTTCTCGTCCATCACCAGACCGACCAGGCGTCGCGGCACGCCCGCCGCCTGCTGCGCTTCGAGCGCGGCGCGGCCGATGAAGTCGCGCGGCTGTCCATCGGGCGCATCATCGAGCGCGATGGTCCAGGCCAGACCGGCTTCGTACGGCGTGACGCTCTCGTCCATGTCCTGGCCGTACAGGTTCATGCCGGCTTCCAGTCGCAGCGTGTCGCGCGCGCCGAGGCCGGCCGGCTTCACGCCCGCGTCGAGCAACGCGTTCCACAGCGCGACCGCCTTGTCTTCGGGTACGACGATCTCGAAGCCGTCCTCACCGGTATACCCGGTGCGGGCGAGGAACAGCGGCGTACCGTCGCGCATCACCGCTTCGGTGGCGACGAACTTGCCGATCTTGCCGGCCGCGACCGCGGTGTCGGCGGACAACAGGCCGATCACCTTGGCGCGCGCGTTCGGACCCTGGACCGCGATCATCGCCAGCTCGGGGCGTTCGGTGACGCTCACATCGAACGCGGCGGCCTGCGCGGAGATCCACGCCAGATCCTTGTCGCGGGTGGCGGCATTGACGACCAGACGGAAGAAGTCCTCGGCGAGGTAGTAGACGATCAGATCGTCGATCACGCCGCCCTGCGCGTCGAGCATGCAGGTGTAGAGCGCCTTGCCGGGCTTCTGCAGCTTGTCGACCGAGTTCGCGACCAGCCTGCGCAGGAATGCGCGGGTCTTCGCGCCGCGCAGATCGACCACGGTCATGTGCGACACGTCGAACATGCCGGCGTCGCGGCGGACCTGATGGTGTTCGTCGATCTGCGAGCCGTAGCTGATCGGCATGTCCCAGCCGCCGAAGTCGACCATCTTCGCGCCGAGGGCACGGTGGGCGTCGTTGAGGATCGTCTTCTGCGTCATCGTTACGGCCTGCCGGGAAAGACGCGCATTATCCCAGAGCGGCGCGGAGCCTGCGCGCCTTCGCTCACGACGGTTTCACCGCACGCCGGCGCATGGTGCGCCGGCGGCGGCGCAATTCAGACGCCGATCAGACGCCGGCGCCCGGATTGGTGCAGGTGACGCGCGCGGCGTCGACATCGACCAGTTTGCCGGCGGCGACATCGAAGCGGCGCACCCAGCGCACATCGCTGGAACGCTCGGCATCGCCGTGGCGCACGACGGCGATCAGACCGGGATCGTCGCGATCGTCGAGACGGCAGGCGCCGAGCTGCAGGTCGTAACCGGGCTCGACCTTGGGCGCATCGGCCGCATCCAGCACCTCCCAGGCCGGCTTGTCGGCCTCGGGGTTGGATCTGCGCGAAGCGAGCAGATAACGGGCCATCGCCGCGCCGCCGTCGGCGGCAGGCGTGCCGACCATGGCCAGACTGTGGTCGCAGATGCGTACCGAACCTTCGCCGGCGGGCACGCAACTTCCGGCGATTTCGTTGAGCCCCTCCGGATACGGCGGAACGATGGTGCCGATGAGCGCGGCGGCGCCCGTTTCCGGCTTCGCGGCCTGCTGCGCGGCAGGTGCGGCGGGCGTCGCGGCGGGCGCCGATGCCGCAGGCGCGGTCGCGACGGTGTCGGCGACGGGCGACGCTGCGGTCGCGGCGTCGTCGCTGCAGGCGGACAAGCCGGAGAGGGCGATCAGAAGACAGGCGGCGAGCGCGCCGCGCGACGTGGACCGGTGACGAGCGAGAAGGTGTGCGGTATCGGACATCGGAGCGTTCCCGTGCTGGAAGTTCATGTCGGCGTCGACGGCGTGCGCCATGGCGCGATCAATCCACCGCTTCGACGTTGAGGGTCATGCCGTCGGCGCCGACGATGCGGACGCTGGCGCCGGCAGGCAGGTCGGGGCCGCTGACCTGCCAGTACGCATCGGCGATCTGCACGCGACCGCTGCCGCGCTCGATCGCGCGCTCGAGCGGCACCACGCGACCGACGAGCTGCGCCGTGCGCCGGTTGAGCGCGGGCTGGTCGGTGACCATCTCGTCGTTGCCGCGGAACCATTTGCGGTACACGAGGATCGCGGCGAAGCCGAGCGCGACGAACAGTACCGCCTGGATCAGGAAGGACAGCCCCGGCACCAGCCAGACGATCACCATGACCGCGAATGCCGCGAACGCCAGCCAGAGCATGAAGGCGCCCGGCGCCAACACTTCCATGCCGAACAGCAGCAGAGCGACGATCGCCCAGGCCGACACGTCCCAGCGCAGTTCGAAGTCCATGGCTCAGTCCTTGCGCGGCATGACCGGAGGTTTGCCGGCCTGCTGATGGCCCAGCGCTTCCTTCGCCAGTTCGGTGATGCCGGCGAGCGAGCCGAGGATGCCGCTGGATTCCATCGGCAGCATGATGAACTTCTGGTTCGGCGCCTCGGCCAGGGCCTTGAAGGCTTCGATGTATTTCTGGGCGATGAAGTAGTTGATCGCGTTGACGTTGCCGCTGGCGATGGCCTCGGACACCATCCGGGTCGCCTTGGCTTCGGCTTCGGCGAGGCGCTCGCGGGCTTCGGCGTCGCGGAACGAGGCTTCGCGCCGGCCCTCGGCCTCCAGCACCGAAGCCTGCTTCTCGCCTTCGGCGCGCAGGATCGCGGACTGGCGCACGCCTTCGGCTTCGAGCACCGCGGCGCGCTTGTTCTGTTCGGCCATCTTCTGCTGCTGCATCGAGGCGATCAGATCGCGCGGCGGCTGGATGTCCTTCAGTTCGATGCGGTTGACCTTCAGGCCCCAGGGATGGGTGGCATGGTCGACCGCCGCCAGCACGCGGCTGTTGATCTCGTCGCGCTTGGACAGCGACTCGTCGAGATCCATCGAGCCGATCGCGGTGCGGATGTTGGTCATCACCAGGTTGAGGATGGCGACTTCGAGCTGGGCGACCTCGTAGGCGGCCTTGGCGGCGTCGAGCACCTGGAAATAGACCACGCCGTCGACCTTGACCACGGCGTTGTCCTTGGTGATCACGTCCTGGCTGGGCACGTCCATCACCTGTTCCATCATGTTGATCTTGCGGCCCACGCCGTAAAAGATCGGAATCAGGAAGTGCAGGCCGGGCGAGAGGGTGCGGGTGTACTTGCCGAACCGTTCGACGGTCCATTCGTAGCCCTGCGGCACCATGCGCACGGCCTTGAAGAAGATGATGACGCCGACGACGACGAGCACGAAACCTATGAGCGGACCACCCATCACGGAACCCTCCCTGCTGGAATGGGGTCAGTATAGGCCGCGGTCGTCGGCGCGCGCATGCCGGCGATCCGCACCCGCCGATGCGGCGCCCGCGGCCGTCGTCGATCGCCCTGCGACGCTTTCGCCCCCTCGCGCATCCAGACGATGAGATGACTCCGCCGGCCTCCAGCTTCGCCATTGATGTGCCCGACGCCCTGCTCGCGCGCCTGCGCGGCGGCGAGCGCGCGGCGTTCGAGCAGATGTACCGCTGGTTCGAGCGGCCGATCTTCACCCTGGCGCTGCGGATCTGCGGCGAGCGCGAGCAGGCCGCGGACGTGCTGCAGGACACCATGCTGAAGGTGTTCGACCGCATCGGCGAATTCCGCGGCGGGCGCGGCGACGGCGGCGCCAGTCCGTTCTGGGGCTGGCTGCGGCAGATCGCGGTCAACGAGGCGCTGATGGCGCTGCGCCGACGCCGGCGCGCGGACGAAGATGGCGACGGCCTGGACGATGTCGACCCGATCGACGACCGCACGCCGCCGCCGCCCGCGGCCGCCGACGCCGCGCGCCTCCAGCGCGCGCTGGAGGCGCTGCCGGCGAACACCCGCACCGTGCTCTGGCTGTATCACGCCGAGGGCTATACCCACGAAGAGATCGCGGCGTTGATGCAGCGCACGCCGAGTTTCTCGAAATCGCAGCTCGCGCGCGGCGGTCGCCGCCTGCGCGAGCTGCTCGATCCCGCGCCTGTCAGCACCACACCGCTCGACTCCACACCCGCACTCGTCCGCGAGGCCACCCATGGCTGACGCATCCCGCCCACCGCCGTCGTCCCCGCCGCCCGCATGGGGCGATCTGTTCGCCACACTGCCGCTGGAAGCGCCGCCGGCATCGCGCTGGCCGCAGATCGAAGCGCAGCTCGATCGCCATGCCGATGCGCGCGCGGATGCGCGTCCGCATGCCGGCGCACACGGGACGCGACGCACGCGATCGACGCGCATGCTGTTGGCGACGGCGGCCGGGCTGTGCGCGCTCGCCGTGTTGCCATTCGTCTGGCGGACTGTGGATCGCACGGACGGCGTCGCCGCGCCGGTCGCCATCGCGACGGCCGCGAAGTCATCCATCCCCGATACGGCCAATGGCGCGCCGCAGACATCCGTCGAGATCGCGTCGCCGCCCGCGCCTTCCGTGGCGCGCGTCGCGACTGCGGCAACGGTCGCGACACCGCAGGCTGCGCGCAGCGCGCGTCCGCGAACGGCGAAGATCGCCGCCGACGCAATGCCCGCCGCCGCGCCCGGGCCTGCCGATGAAGACACGCTGGAGTCGCTGTATGCGGCCTCCGCGCAGCTCGAAACCCTGCTGACGCTCACCCGCGACACCCGCGTGGAAAGCGGACCCGCGGCCGCATTGGCCGGCGGTTTCGATGCCGAACTCGCGCTGATCGACGCCCGTCTCGCCGAGCCGGGTCTCGACCCGGCCGAACAGCGGACGCTGTGGCGCGCGCGGGTCGACACCCTGCAGCAGGCCAGCAGTTTCGAAGCGCACCAGCGCCTGTTGTCGTCCGAAGGCCGGCGCTACGAGGGCGCGCTGGTCAGCGTCGATTGATGCACTGCCGATGTTCCGTTTTCCCGAGTCCGAGACGATGAGGTCCACCATGCGATCGTTTTCCCGTTTATCTTCCCCTTCCACCGCCCGCACCGCGCTGTTCCTCGCGCTGTGCGCGTCCTGCGCGTCGGCGCAGGACCCTTCCGTCGACACCCGCAACGGCCGCGGCTCGGTCGTCGATGGCCAACGCACGCTGGATGATGCGCGCCGCCCGGTCGATCCGAAATTCCAGCCCGGCTGGGAGCGCTTCTGCGCCGACAATGCCGACCGCGGCGGCTGCGAAGTGATCATGCAGCGCATCGGCCGCAAGCCGGTCATCGGGGTGGTGCTGGCGCCGGACCCGCAGGGCGGTGTGCGCATCGCGGGGGTCACGCCCGACGGCGCGGCCGCGGGCGCCGGCATCAAGACCGGCGACCGCCTCGTGCGCATCGGCGGCAAGGCCATCGCCGGCGCGACCCCGGAAGCGCGCGTCGATGCGGCGCGCGCGCTGCTGCAGGCCGGCGACGACAAGACCCCGGTGTCGCTGACGTACGCCCGCGATGGACGCGAAAGCGAAGTCTCGCTCACGCCGAAACTCGACCAGCGGATCATGGTCTTCGCCGGCGACGGGCAGATGATGCGCCCCGGCGGCAACGTGGTCGTGCGCCGCATCGGCGATCGCAAGGAAGTCACCGTCGACGGCTCGGGAATCGACGGTCTGGAGATCGGCGATCTGCCACCGGGCGCATGGCACGGCGCCGACGGCGATGTGCGCGTCTTCGCGTTCGAGCGCGATGCGCCGGGCGACCAACGCTCCGGCGAGCGCCGCGTGGTCCGCATCGAATGCAAGAAAGGCGACGAAGCATGCCTCAAACGCGCGGAAGCGCGCGCACCGCTCGCGATCGGCGACGGCCCGCGCGTGCGGATGTTCCGCTTCGACTGCAAACCGGGCGAATCCTGCGCGGGGCAGCATCGGCTGGCGGAAGCCTTCCGCTGGAACGGACTGAATCTGGCCTCGGTGGATGCGCAGCTCGGCCGTTATTTCGGCACCGACACCGGTGTGCTGGTGCTCAGCGCCGGGCCCGCACTGGGCACGCTGCAGCCGGGCGACGTGATCCAGCGCGTCGACGGCAAGGCGGTGGACACGCCGCGCGCGGTGATGGATGCGCTGCGCGACAAGCCGGCCGACAGCGATGTCGCCGTGGACTATCTGCGCGACCGCAAATCCGGCACCACCCGGGTGAAGGTGCCGAAGGCGATGCCCTTTCCGCCGACGCCACCGATGCCGCCCATGCCACCAATACCGCCGGGCGAACCGAAGGCCGGCGCCGATGCGCATGCCCCGGCCGCCGCGGTGGTCACACGGCGGAGCGTGGTGATGGTCGACAAGGACGGCCAGGTCAGTCGTTGGGAAGACGACGGCGACGGGCCGATGATGGTGCCACCCGTCCCGCCGATGCCGCCCGCACCGCCAGTGCCGCCACCACCGCCGCCGCGCGTGGACTGAGCCCGATCCTGCTCTCGTCGGCAGGCCGCGTCGCGATGCCTTCCCGGTGCATGCGGCGCGGCCCTGCCGATGGTTTCGCATTCTTTCCGGGCCCGGCATCGGCATGCTCGGCGCGCGCGATGGTGTGACGCTTGACCGCGGCGACCACGCTGTCGTCGCTGCGTTCGATGGATTCGCGCCGCGGCAGTGGATGCCATGGCTGATGGTGACCGGTCCTGGCGTCGCCCGGGATGTACTCGCTGCGCATCGACAGGCGCGCGGTCGGTCTCGGGCGCGCGCCGACGAAGCACGACGTCATGCGTGAATCCTCGTGATGGCGTGCGAAGGCGAGGATGCGCCGGTATCGGCAGTCGCATAGGTATCGGCGCCGCGGCGATCCATGCATGAACGGCAGCCATCGTCATCGACCGCGTCCAGCCCCTCGATGCGCGCGATCCGCCGCAGCATTTCGATGCCGAGCGGCGACACCGTCGCGGGGCTCGCCGCCAGCAGCGGCCGCGGATGGCGCAACGCGTGCAGGCGAAGGACGCTGGACTGCCAGCGCTCGCCGCCGATGCGCGCCGACAACCGGCGCCAGAGCCGGCCCGCGACCGCTTCGGAAGGAACGGGCATGACTTCGTTCGCCGGCAATCGGGATTGCAGTCGCTCCCATGCCAGGAAGTCGCTGTCGGGCAACAGGTACAAACGCCAGCAGCAGTCGCCGTTGCGGTCGTGGAACTGCAGGCATTCGTGCCAACCGTCGCTGTCGATGCCGCTGCGCAACTCGGCGCCGATCGCCTGCATCCAGCCGCCCAGCTCGCCGCCGTAGCGGCGTGAGAATACGCACAACACCGTGCCCAACGCCGCCAGCTCGGTGGTCGATGGCAGGCAGGGACGCGATGACCCTGCGGAAGATGGGCGGTAGCGGCGTTCGCGCATCGCGGCGTTACCGGTCGACCGCGACGCTTGGCGAGCGCGAGCGATCGGCGCGGGTGCGACGATCGAGCGATTCGGTGTCGGCGGTCTCTTCGGCAGTGCCGCGCTGCGGCGGCTCCGCGCCGCGGGCGCTCGGCGGCGCGGACAGGCACAACGACAACGCCAGGGAAAGCGGATTCGAACGCATGACGGTCTCGTGTCGGAACAACACAAGGCGGCTGGCGTCCGGCGGACCGGTGGCTCGCGTGCCTGGAGCGCGACCGAGCGGGTCGCGCGGCGGAAGTTTCGGTGCGGGTTTTACTTCGTCAGGATGAGCTTGTCGTTGCGGGTGTGGCGCAGGCGATAGCACTCGTCGCCGTGGCGGATCAGGATTTCGCGCCCGCCCTGCAGCAATCGCGCGCTGTCGAACACCGGCATCGAGGTCTCGGTCGCGGCCGGCCGATCATCGGGATCGTGGCGACCGTCGCGATCGGCATCGGAGGTGATGGCTGCGGAACGGGGCGTCATCGTCGACATCCTGCGAAACGGATGCCTGAATGATAATAATTCTTATTTGCATGTCAAGCCGGCCGCGCGCCCGGCACGACCTCAGGCCGTGGCCGCTTCCACCCGGCGCCAGACCGCATCGCTCACCGACTCGGCCAACGTCAGCGCTTCGAGATTCTGCAGCAGTTGTTCGACTCGGCTGGCACCGAGGATCACGGTCGACACGTGCGGGTTGCGCAGGCACCAGGCGATGGCCAGCGGTGCGGGCGGCAGGCCGAGTTCGGCGGCCAGCGCGCTGAACCGGCGCGCGCGTTCGAGCCGGCGCGCGCTGTCGTCGCCAAGCACCATCCGCTGCAACCAGCCCTGCCCTTCCAGGCCAAGGCGGGCATCGTCTGGGACGCCGGCGTTGTACTTGCCGGTGAGCAGGCCCGAACCGAGCGGCGACCACGTCGTCGTGCCGAGGCCGAGTTCGCCGTACAGCGGGGCGTATTCGAGTTCCACCCGCTGACGATGCAGCAGGTTGTACTGCGGCTGTTCCATCGACGGCGCGTGCAGGCCGTGATGCTTCGCGATTTTCGCGGCCTCGCGGATCTGCGCCGCGGACCATTCCGACGTGCCCCAGTACAACACCTTGCCCTGACGGATCAGGCCGTCCATCGCCCATACGGTTTCCTCGATCGGCGTGTCGGGGTCGGGGCGATGGCAGAAGTAGAGGTCGAGATAATCGACGCGCAGACGCTTCAGCGCGCCATCGCAGGCGTCGCGCACGTGCTTGCGCGACAGGCCTTTCTGCATCGGTCGCGGATCGGCGGCCGAGCCGAACATCACCTTGCTCGACACCGCGTAACCGTCGCGCGGCAGGCGCAGATCGGCGATCACGTCGCCCATCACGCGCTCGGCCTCGCCGTTGGCGTAGCCCTCGGCGTTGTCGAAGAAATTGATGCCGTGATCCCAGGCCGCGGCGATGAGTTCGCGCGCCGCGCCGCGTCCGATCTGCTGGCCGAACGTGATCCACGCGCCGAACGACAGCGCGGAAACCTGCAGACCGGTGGAGCCGAGACGTCGATAGTGCATGGGCATGTCCGGGGATGGCATCGGGAGGGTGCAGTGTAGCGGCGCGGCGCGTACAATCCGGCTCACTCTTCCTCCGGGGAGTAGCCCACCGGTGCCGCCAGCGGCCGCACCGGGTCCCGCGTCAACACACTTGGTCGGCAGACCATGGCGCGGAAAGCTCGAGAACGCCTCGACGTTCCGGGCCGGGCAAGACCGAAGGCAGGCGTCGCGTCACCCGGGCCGGGCTGCGCGGCGTTTGCCTTCGCGATTCCGCGAAGCCCGGCCCGCGCAATCCGACTCCGGAGTCGTCCATGGATCTGTCCTCGCTGTCCACCCTCGGCGTGTCCACGCTCGCGGTCGCCATCGCCGAAATCGGCGACAAGACCCAACTGCTGGCCCTGCTGCTCGCCGCGCGTTTCCGCCGTCCGTGGCCGATCATCGCCGGGATCTTCGTCGCCACCGTGCTCAACCACGCGCTCGCCGGCTGGCTCGGCGCGCTGGTCGCGAGCCATCTCACGCCCGATGTGCTGCGCTGGATCGTCGCCGGCAGTTTCCTCGCCATCGGCCTGTGGACGCTGAAGCCCGACACGATCGACGAGGACGGCGAATCCCTGCCCGCGCGCGGTGCCTTCGTCGCCACCACCATCGCGTTTTTCCTCGCGGAGATCGGCGACAAGACCCAGATCGCCACCGTGGTGCTCGCGGCGAAATCGCCGGTACTGTGGCCGGTGGTGCTGGGCACGACCATCGGCATGCTGCTGGCGAACGTGCCGGTGGTGCTGCTGGGCAGCCGGTTCGCGGCGAAACTGCCGCTGAAGGCCGCGCGCATGACCGCCGCCGCGCTGTTCATCGCGCTCGCGCTGTGGGTCGCGGTGCGCGGCATGCCGGCCGAGACCGCGTTGCCGCAGGCGGACGCGGCGATGCAGCAAGACTGACGACGCGCGCGGCGCTCTGCGGCGCCACGCGCCCGAACTCCCGGCGACACGAGAACGCCTCGATACAGGGACCTTCAGGCCACTGCCTCGATGTCGTCGCCGGAGATCCGATCACATCAGGACACACCTCTGCAGGAGCGACGCAAGTCGCGACCGCCCCGAGGAGAGAGCTTCCGCTGCCTGTCGCGACCCGCGTCGCTCCTGCGAAAAGCGGAGCCTGAACGCTGCTCGATCAGAACGAGGTCTGCGGCCAGTCGGCCACCGGCTGCAGTTGGAAGCGCTGCGACAGCGACGTGCTGCAGAGTTCCGTCCGCAACTGCAGGCCGGTCGACAGGCTGCCGCCGGGCACGGTCGCGCAGTAGGCGGTGTTGTGGCGGCTGCGCAGACGGCCGTCGGGGGTGAGGAACCACTTCTCCGAATCGCCGCCATCGCAGTCCCACAGATGCATGGCCTTGCCGCTGCCGGCGCTGCCGCCGGAAATGTCCATGCAGCGGGTGTTGTTCCCGCGCGGCCGCAACTGGCCTTCGGCGGTGTACACGAACTGCTGGTCGGCGCCGCCGGTGCAGAACTCCTGATCGAGCTGCGAGCCGTTCGAATAGCCGTTGTTGCGGGTGCCGATGCATCGGCCGCCGGAGGCGCTCATCGGCTTCAGGGTGAAGTAGCCGGGCAGGCCGCGGCGCACGCCGACCAGCGGAATGGTGCCGGTCCAGGAAGGCACGAAGACGTTGGGATCGGACAACGAATTCGTCACGTCCATGCCGACGGCGGTGACGCCATGGGCCATCGCGATGTACACCGCTTCGAAACCGGTGCTGTTGAAATCGCCGGCCGCGCTCCAGAGATGCATCATCTGCCGGTATTCGGCCGAACGGTTGGCGACGAGCTGGTAGTGATCGCCGGCCTTCACGTTCGCGCACAGCATCTGGCCGGACGCCGCGTCGGACATGCCGTCCACCGTGCCGGAAATCTCGCCGGGATCCGGCGCGTCGACGTCCGGGCACAGGAACGCGTGAGTGGCGGCGCCGCGCAGGCCGATCATGTCGGCCATGCCCTGATTGACGGAGCCGATACGGCCGCCGGTGAATGCGACGATGATCCTGCCGCGCAGCGCATCGGCCGCCGGCCAGCCGACCGCCCTGAGCTTCTCGCGCGCCGTGCCGCCCGGCGCACCGGCGATCGCGTTGCGCAGATCGCCGTAACGATACTGGCGTGCACCGAGATAGGTGGAGACGAAGCGGTCGAGCGCGTCGATCTTCGACACGTCCCACGCACTCAGCGCGTTGTCGAAGCGCGTCTTCATGTCGACGAAGACCACGACCGGCAACTCGCCGGGATGCGAGTTCTGCCAGTCGATGATGTCGTCGAGGCAATCGGCAAGGCGATCCGCGGTGCC
This sequence comes from uncultured Lysobacteraceae bacterium, assembly GCA_946480825.1. The sequence goes on along the minus strand of CAMLLG010000026.1, from coordinate 29,532 downwards.
GCGGCAATTGCTGTTGGTGGGGCCGCCGTCGTGGGCGACGTAGGGTCCGCGCGAATGGGTCCACCACGCGTCCTGATCCTGCACGTCGAGTTCCAGCGTGCGATAGCCGGCGTTGAGCCATGAGGTCAGCTGCGCGCTGTGTTCGTAGCTGTTGTGGGGCTGCAGCATGTACAGCTGGTCCATGCGCAGCGATTGCGCGTGGACCGCAGCGGGATGCGCGAACAGCGCGAGCAGCGCGACGAGCGGGGCCAGGCCCCGGAAAGCGACTGTCCGAAATGTCCGGAATGCGAAACGCTGGAATGCGAAGCCCCGTTGCGGGGCGCGATACGTGCCGAGGTTCACCGACTTCTCCTTAAGTGCACTGAACGGTCCGCGCATCATAGAGCGGATGCTGCGCTGCGGGAGCCCGGCCTGCGGCCGCGAGCGTCGTGCCGCGCCGGCCCGCCAAGACCACCGGTCGGGCCCGCGCCGACCGCAGGCGGGCCGACGACGCTATCCTGTGACGCATCGATCGAAGGATTTCGGCACGGCATGAGCATCGGCGGCGACTGGAAGCGGGACCTGCTGCGGACGCTGTTCTCGCGCCCGGACGAAGTGATGCTCGATCTCGGGGCCGGCGGCGAACTGCTGGTCGCCCGGGTCCGCGCCACGCTGTCCGCGCTGACCCTGCTGTTGCCGCTGGTGGCGCTGATCGGCAATGCCGGCGCCGGCAGCGCGACGGAGCTGATGATCGGCCTGGGCGCCGCCGTCTTCATCAATGTGTGCGCGCAGATCTGGCTGGCGTTGGCCGGGCAGCGCCGCCGCCACGGCTGGCTGCCTTTCGCCACCACCACCTACGACGTGACCACCACCACCGTCGTGGTCGGACTGCTGCATTTCAGCGACCCGGTGGCGCCGTTCAACAGCATGGTCGTGTGGTGCTTCTATCTGTTCTCGATCGGGATGACGGCGCTGCGCAACGACGGCCGACTGACCCTCTACGCCGGCGGCATGGCGGTACTGCAGTACGGGCTGCTGGTCGCGCTGCTGTACGCGGGCGCCGCCTCGCCCGAACAACTGGTCTCGGTGGACTACGGCACGGTCTCGGTCGGCGGCCAGGTGGAACGGCTGGTGCTGATGCTGCTGATGACCCTGCTCACCGCGACCATGGTGTATCGCATGCAGCGGCTGATCGAATCTTCCGGCAGCGACGGCCTGACCGGCCTGCCCAACCGCGCCTGGCTGGTGCAGCGGATGCCGCGGATCCTGGAAACGGTGCGCGAGGAAGGCGAGTCGCTCACGCTCGCCCTGCTGGATCTGGACGATTTCAAGCGGATCAACGTCGATTACGGCCATCTGGCCGGGGACCGCGCGATCCGCCACGTGGCCGGATCGATGCGCGAGATCCTGCGCCCGAAGGAACGGCTGGTGCGGATCGGCGGGCAGGAGTTCGTGGTCCTGCTGCGCTGCCCGATCGGCAACGCCTGGGAGCGGCTGGACCGCCTGCGCCACCTCATGGCCGAGCGGCCGTTCGTGGCCGAACGCGGCGGCGATCCGCTGCAGATCACCTTCAGCGGCGGGCTGGCCGCCTACCCCAGCGACGGCAGCGACGTGTCCTCCCTGCTGCGCAGCGCCGACCGCCGGCTGCAGGTGGCCAAACAGGAAGGCTGCAATCGGGTGATCGCGCGGGACGTGTGAACGCCCGACCCGGTCGCGCGGCCTGCAGGCCGCCGACCATGCATTCCCGCAGAGCAGCGTCCTGAAGGCCGCTCGACCTTTGGCCGGGCAGTTGCCCGGCCCCGCCCCGCTGCCCTACCCTGCCCGGGTTTGGCCTGTGGCCGTAGGGGAAGAAATGATGGATGCGTTGATGCGGATCGGCTTCGGCCTGTTCGGTCTGGCGGTGCTGATCGGCATCGCCTGGGCCTTCTCGAACAACAAGAAAGCGGTGGACTGGCGACTGGTCGCCACCGGCGTCGCGCTGCAGATCGTGTTCGCGGCCTTCGTGCTGATGACCAGTTGGGGCAGCGCGATCTTCGAAGGCCTGGGCTCGGTGTTCGTCCAACTGATCGGTTTCACCAACGAAGGTTCGAAGATGATCCTCGGCGGCTTCGCCGATCAGGACAAATACGGCTTCATCTTCATTTTCCACGCGCTGCCGACGGTGATCTTCTTCGCGTCTTTCATGGCCGTGCTCTATCACCTCGGCGTGATGCAGTGGATCGTGAAGATGATGGCCATCGCCATCACCAAGGTGATGAAGGTCTCCGGCGCCGAGACCACCAGCGTCTGCGCCAGCGTGTTCATCGGCCAGACCGAAGCGCCGCTGACGGTGCGCCCCTACATCAATCGCATGACCGATTCGGAACTGCTGACGATGATGATCGGCGGCATGGCGCACATCGCCGGCGGCGTGATGGCGGTCTACATCGGCATGCTCGCCGGCACCGACGTGCTGCAGCAGCAGATGTACGCCAAACACTTCCTGGCCGCGTCGATCATGGCCGCGCCGGCCACCCTGCTGATCGCCAAGATCCTGATCCCCGAGACCGGCACGCCGCTCACCGGCGGCAAGGTCGCGCTGCACGTCGAGAAGGAGAGCAAGAACATCATCGACGCCGCGGCCGCGGGCGCTTCCGACGGCATGAAGCTGGCGATCAACATCGCCGCGATGCTGCTGGCCTTCGTCGCCCTGATCGCGATGATCAACGCGGTCATCGGCTGGGTCGGCGACTGGCACATTCCGGGCTACCAGAGCCTCAACATGATGCTCAACGACGGCGCCATGGGCGAGGCGCAGACGGTCAAGCTCAATCTCGGCCTCATCCTGGGCTACGTGCTGGCGCCGATCGCCTGGGTGATCGGCATCGAGTGGAACGACGCGGTGATCGCCGGCGGCCTGATCGGCCAGAAGGTGGTGCTGAACGAGTTCATCGCCTACCTGCAGCTGTCGCAGACGCCGGTCGGCACCGGCCCGGGCGCGATCAGCGAGAATTCGCGACTGATCCTGACCTACGCGCTGTGCGGTTTCGCCAACTTCGCCTCGATCGCGATCCAGATCGGCGGCATCGGCGGCCTGGCTCCGGAACGCCGCGGCGACCTCGCCCGCTTCGGCATGCGCGCGGTGCTCGGCGGCTCCATCGCCACCCTGATGACCGCGACCATTGCCGGTGTGCTGATCCATCTGCGTTGACGGATAGAGCCGGCCACGCCGGCTCTGTCGAGAAACGCATCCCGTATCCCTCGCATATCCGAAACACCTGCACGTCACGACACCTCCGGAGCGATCCGGAGGTGTCTTTTTCTGGAGTTCCCGCACATGTCCAAGTCTTCCCCCTCGCCCGCCGTCGTCGTCGTCGGTTCCTTCAACGTCGACCACGTCTGGCGCAGCGAAATCCTGCCGCCGCCCGGCGCCACCCACAGCGGCGACTACGCCAGCGGCCCCGGCGGCAAGGGCTTCAATCAGGCCACCGCCTGCGCCCGCAGCGGCGCCGCCACCGCCTTCGTCTGCGCGCTGGGCGACGACCTCGGCGGCCATCACGCCCGCAGCCTGGCGACCGCCGACGGCATCGACCTGCGCGATCAGCCGGCCTCCGTGCCCACCGGCAGCGCCGGCATCTTCGTCGATGCCCAGGGCCGCAACAGTATTGTCGTGGGCCCCGGCGCCAATGCCGTGCTGTCGGCGGCGTTCGTCGAAGGACATGCGGCCGCGATCGCCGGCGCCACCGCGACCCTGGTGCAACTGGAATCGCCGCTGGAAGCCATCGCCGCCGCGCTGCGCCTGGCGCGCGAATCCGGCCGGATCGCGATCCTCAATCCCGCGCCCGCCAATGTCGCCGTGCCGCGCGAACTGCTGGCGCTGGCAGACATCCTCACCCCGAACGAAACCGAATGCGCCGCACTGTTCGCCCGCCATCTCGGCGAACGCATCGACGGCGAAGCCATCGCCAGCCTCGATTCGCCGCGCCTGCACGCGCTGTGCCGCGATCTGCTGCCCGGCGGCACCGTGGTGGTGACGCTCGGCGCGGCCGGCTGCTTCGTCTCGCACGCCGACGGCAGCCTGCGCGGCGACGACAGCGCGTGGTACCGGCTCCCGGCGGAACCGGCGACCGCGGTGGACACCACCGGTGCCGGCGATGCCTTCAACGGCGCGCTCGCCGCCGCGCTGGCGCTGCGTCCGGGCGCGGCGTTCGCGCTGCATCTGCGCGAGGCGCACCGTTACGCCGCGCTCTCCACCGAGCGGCCCGGCGCCGCCGCCAGCATGCCCACCCGCGAACAATTGGCGGTGCGTTTCCCGGCCTGACCGCCGGTCGGACGACCGGCGCGGCCGCTGTTTTCGCCGCCGGCCGTTGTTAATCTCGATTCACCATCCACCAAGGAGGTTCGCATGGCCGGCAAGTTCGAGATCGACACCCGCAAGAACGGCGAATTCCAGTTCAATCTGAAGGCAGGCAACGGCCAGGTGATCCTGAGCAGCGAGGGCTACGGCGACAAGGCCGGCTGCAGGAACGGCATCGACTCGGTCCGCAGGAACAGCCAGGACGACAGCCGCTACGAACGCAAGACCGCGGCCAACGGCAAGTTCTACTTCAACCTCAAGGCCGGCAACGGCCAGGTGATCGGCACCAGCGAGATGTACGAGCGCGAAGCCGGCCGCGACAACGGCATCGACTCGGTCAAGCAGAACGCACCGGAGGCCACGGTCGTCGATCTGACCGACGACAAGGGCGCCGCGAAGGCCTGAACCGCCGGCGACCTGCCTGCAGCGGCGGCACATCGAAGCCCGGCATCCGCCGGGCTTTTTCGTGCGGGTTTACAATCCGCGCATGCAGATCGGCCCATACACCATCGCACCGCGCGTGATCCTGGCCCCGATGGCCGGGGTCACCGACAAGCCGTTCCGGCAACTGTGCAAGCGGTTGGGCGCGGGCCTGGCGGTGTCGGAGATGACCATCTCCGATCCGCGCTTCTGGCGCACGCGCAAATCCCTCCAGCGCATGGACCACGATGGCGAGCCCGCGCCGATCAGCGTGCAGATCGCCGGCACCGAACCGGCGCTGATGGCCGACGCCGCGCGCTACAACGTCGACCACGGCGCGCAGATCGTCGACATCAACATGGGTTGCCCCGCGAAAAAGGTCTGCAACGCCTGGGCCGGCTCCGCGCTGATGCGCGACGAAGCGCTGGTGGCGCGGATCCTGACCGCGATGGTGAACGCCGTGGACGTGCCGGTCACGCTGAAGATCCGCACCGGCTGGGCCGCCGACGCGCGCAACGCGCCGACGATCGCGCGCATCGCCGAGGACTGCGGCATCGCCGCGCTCACCGTCCACGGCCGCACCCGCGACCAGCAGTACACCGGCGTGGCCGAGTACGACACCATCGCCGCGATCAAGGCGTCGCTGAAGATCCCGGTGATCGCCAACGGCGATATCGATTCGCCGCAGAAGGCGAAGCACGTGCTCGACCTCACCGGCTGCGACGCGGTGATGATCGGCCGCGCCGCGCAGGGCCGGCCATGGATCTTCCGCGAGGTCGCGCACTTCCTCGCCACCGGCGACACCCTGCCGCCGCCGATGCTGACCGAAGTGCGCGACCTCCTGCTCGGCCATCTCGACCATCTCCACGATTTCTACGGCGAACCGCAGGGCGTGCGCATCGCGCGCAAGCATCTGGGCTGGTACGCGAAGGACCGGCCGGAGAACCAGGCGTTCAAGGCCATCGTCAATCGCGCCGAAACGGCCGAAGAACAACGGCAACTCACCCGCGATTATTTCGATGCGCTGATCGCGGGCGTGGCGCCCGCGTTGCCGGAAGCGGCCTGATTTTTCGATGCCATCGGAACGACCGACATGAATGAAGACAATTCGCCCACCTATCTCCACGGCTTCTCCAGCACCGAGCAGGCGCGACTCGTGAAACAGGCGCGGATCGCCGAGTCGACGATCTTCCGCAACATCGATTACACAGGCGCGAGGCGGCTGCTGGAAGTCGGCAGCGGCGTCGGCGCGCAGACCGAGATCCTGCTGCGGCGCTTTCCGGACCTGCACGCGACCTGCGTCGATCTCAACGAGGCGCAGCTGGCGGCTGCGAAGGAAAATCTCGGCGGCATGCCGTGGCTCGACGGCCGTTACACGCTGCAGCAGGCCGACGCCACCGATCTGCCGTTCGAGGCCCGCAGCTTCGACGCCGCGTTCCTGTGCTGGGTGCTGGAACACGTGCCGTCGCCGGCGCGGGTGCTCAACGAGGTGCGCCGCGTGCTGTCGCCGGGCGCGCCGGTCTACATCACCGAGGTGATGAACGCCTCGTTCCTGCTCGATCCGTATTCGCCCAACGTGTGGAAATACTGGATGGCGTTCAACGATTTCCAGCACGAGAGCGGTGGCGACCCGTTCGTCGGCGCCAAGCTCGGCAATCTGCTGCTGGCCGGCGGTTTCCGCGACGTCACCACCGAGATCAAGACCTTCCACTTCGACAACCGCGAACCGGCGCGGCGCAAGACCATGATCGCGTTCTGGGAAGAACTGCTGCTCTCGGCCGCCGATCAGCTGATCGCCGCCGGCTGCGTCACCGCCGAGGTGGTCGACGGCATGCGCCGCGAGATGCGCGACGTGCAGAACGACCCGGACGCGGTGTTCTTCTATTCGTTCGTGCAGGCGCGGGCGGTGGTGTATTGATTACGGCCGTACGGGATCGGCGGGCTCCGCCCAGATCCGCTCCCACATCGCGCTTAGTCGCTCCGCCGCGTTCCACGGCCAATCGAGCTGTTCCACCGGAATCTCGCGCCAGGTCGGGCTGTTGCGGCGGGCGACCGCGAAATTGAAGATGTAGTCGGGCTCGGCGCCCATGCGCAGATCGCTGAGGATCAGACGCCCGTCGCGCTCCTCGGCCTTCATGAAGCCGTGATTGAACCAGCGCAGGCGCTCGACCTTCGGAAACTCCGCGACCGCCTGCAGCGCGGCGACATCCGAGGCATGCCGGCGGAACCGCATCGGCCCGCGGTCGGCGACCAGCGAACGTTCGCCCTCGACGTAACCGTCCGGCCTCATCGCCACCACGCGCCAGAGCAGCGTGTTGAACGGCATCGGCACGCTGAAGCGCGGGGCGTCCTGCAGACCCATCGCCGCCAGCGCCTCGTCCGCCGCGCGGTCGACCATGGATTTCGCGACCAGCGACCAGCCGAGATAGGCGGTGCTCAACACCAGCCCCGCGACCAGCGCGCGCTGCGCGACGATGCGTTCGCGTGCGCGCCACGCGACGATGCACGCGATCAACAGCCACAGCGTGTACAGCGGGTCGATGATGAAGACGCTGGCCCACATCGTCGGCGGCGTCGCGAGCGGCCACCACAGCTGGGTGCCGTAGACGGTGAAGGCATCGAGCAGCGGATGCGTGATCAGCGCCAGCTGGATCGCCCAGAGCCAGCGCGTGGGCGACTGCGCCACCCGCCCGCCTCGGCGGCGGAACAGCCACCAGATCAGCGCACCGACCCAAGGCAGCACGAACAACGAATGGCTGAGGCTGCGATGCATGGTCATCTGGTCGACGGCGTCGCCGCCGAACAGCGGAATGACCAGCGAATCGAGATCCGGCAAGGTACCGAGCGCCGCGCCGGCGAGCAGCGCGGCGCGGCGGTGGCCTGCGGGGGCGATGGCCGCGGCGAGCGCGGCGCCGAGCACGATCTGGCTGAGGGAATCCATCGGCGGATGCTACCCGAGCCGGCACCGCGGACACGGTGCCGGAAGCCACGTTTCCTCCGCGATGCGGACCGCGCTGTTCAGCGTGGTGTTGAATGGCGTGATGTCGAACAGCATGTCGTTGAACAGCATGTTCGGCGCGGTGATCAGCTCTGCCCAAGCACTGCCCTGGTCGCCGCGACCAGGCCTGCGGTGAAGTCGGCCTGCGACTGGGTGACGCTGATCACCAGTTCCGGCGACGCTTCGCCGGGGTCGCCCGAATGCACCGGCGGCGACGGCGCGTACTGCACGAACAGCTGGCTGGTGTTCGCCGCCTCGGTGCCGGAAATCGTCTGCACCAGTTCGAGCGCGAGATCGAGCGACGAGGAAATGCCGCCGCCGCTGAAGCGTTTGTTGTCCTCGTCGATGTGCCAGCGCGGATAGCCGGGCACCACCTCCAGTGTCGGGAACATCGCGAGCACCGGCCGCGCGCTCCAGTAGGTGGTCACGCTGCAACCGTCGAACAGCCCCGCGGCGGCGAGGATGAAGGCGCCGGTGCAGACCGAGCCCACCCACTGCGCATCGGCGGAAACGGCCTTCAGCCAAACCATCAGATCCTTGTCCTGCATCGCCGCGCCGACGCCCTCGCTGCCGCCGCCGGGCACGAACACGATGTCCAGCGGCGGATGGTTCGCATAGGTGGCGCTGGGATTGACGGTGACGGTTTCGGTGGTGGTGATCGGAGTATCGAGATCCTGCCCGATCCAGACCACCTGGAAGCCCGGGGTATAGGCGAAGATCTGGGTGGCGCCGGCGAAATCCAGCAGCGTGCAGCCGGGGTAGAGGACGAAACCGACGGTGAGGGTGTTGGACATGAGGTCTTGCTCCCGAAGTGTTCGCCGCGCGGATGCGCGGCGGCGATGCGCGTGACTGCGAACGGTGATGTAGGTCAGTTGCGTGGATCAGTTGCGTGGATCAGTTGCGTGGATCAGTTGCGTGGATCAGTTGCGTGGATTCGCCGGCTGGCATTCGAAACTCGGCCCGGTATTGGGTGCGGACGGATTCGGGATGCCGGCCATCATCGCTTTCGCCTGCCCCTTCAGCGACATCATCAGCGCGATGGCGTCGTTCATCTGGTCCCGAGTGTTCGCGCCGTTGAACAGGCCGTGCAGCGTCTTCAACAGACTGGTGCAGGTGCAGTTGAAATTGTCGTTGGCGAACGCCTGGGCCGAACCCGGGGGATGGTTCGAGGACTTCGGATCGTTCGGGCGAGGATGGAGAGCGCCCACATCGAACGCGATCGGTGCGAATGGCCAGGCGAGCAGCCAGCACCGCCCGGCGAACGACGTCGCGACGCCACGCGCCGACGGCGCGCGCTTCCCCTGTCCCCTTCCACGCATTCCCTGTGCCTCGTGGCTGATCCGTGCGACCGACCAGCGACCCGGACCTGCCGGGCCTGCCGATCATCCCTTGGCGACTGTAACCCACTGCGATGCTCCGCGCGCAAGCGCCCGACGCAGGCGATCGATCGTCACGCCGCGATGTCGCAGGCCGCTTCGTCGACGCACGCGCGCTCCCGCGGCTGCAGATAGCGTCGACGCTTCTTCGGCAGGATCGTCTGCAGATCGACTTCGATCAGACCATCGATGCAGTCGCTGAAGGCCGGGTCGACGCCGAAGGCGAGAAACCGCGCGCCGCCGGGCGCGCACAGTTCGGTGTATTGCCTGTACAACATCGGCACCGTCGCACCGTGCGCGGCGAGATTCGCCTTCAACACCTCGAACGCGGTGTCGGCGCGCATCCCGCCATAGTCCGGTGACGCCGCGAAATAGCGGAACGGCCGCAGCGACGCCGCGACCGCGTCCTCGCAGCCGTAATGTCGCTGGTAATAGGCGACGAGATGCTCGCGCGCCGGCAGCGGCAGCGCCGCGCTGATCGAGACCGCGCCGAACAGATACCGGATCTGCGGATACCGGCGCAGATACGCGCCGATGCCCTGCCACAGATAATCGAGGCTGCGGCTGCCCCAATACTCCTGCGCGACGAAACTGCGGCCCAGTTCCAGCCCCTGCGCCAGCCGCGGCAATGCCTCGTCGGCATAACGGAACAACGATGCGGTATACAGCCCGGCGAGCCCGCGGCGCGCGAGCATCGCCGCGCCCCGCGCGACCCGGTAGGCACCGGCGATGTTCCCCGCCGCCGCGTCCCACACCAGGATGTGCTGGTAGTGCGGATCGTGGTCATCCAGATCGCGGCTGCGACCGCTGCCCTCGCCCACCGCGCGGAACGTCGCCTCGCGCAGCCGTCCGATCTCCAGCAACAGCGGCGCATCGGCATCGAGGCGATCGGCCAGCCGGATCTCCCTGCCGTCGCCGGTGCGGCCCAGCAGTTCGGTCCGCGCCACTGCCTCGCGCAGAAGGTTCCGATCGACCGGCGGCGCCACCGGCTCCGGCCCGCGCGCGGACGAACGACGGCCCAGCGCATACAGCGCGCGGCGCACGTCGCGCAGGCTCTGCAGCGGCGGCCGTTCCGGATCGATCCACAGCGGTCGTCCCACATACAGACGCACCGCACGACCGCGGCGGGCGAACATTTCGCGGGCCAGCAGCGCGGTGCCCGCCGGCTTGTACAGCGCCGACGCGCCGTAGAACAACATCGAGTTCCGGGCTTCGATCCGCACCGGCAGCACCGGTGCCGCGCAGCGCCGGGCGAAGCGCAGGAAGCCGTGGCGCCAGCGGCGGTCGCGCACACCGCCGAACCCCAGCCGCGACACCTCGCCGGCCGGAAACACCACGACGCACTGATCCGCCTCCAGCGCCGCCTCGATCGCGCGCAGGCTGTCGGCCTCCGGCCGGCCGCCCAGGATCCGCACCGGCAGCATCAGGCCCGACAGCGGTTCCAGCGCGGTCAGCATGTCGTTGGCGACGATCTTCACGTCGCGCCGCACCCGGCCGATCGCCGCCAGCAGCGCCAGCGCGTCGAGCGCACCGGACGGGTGGTTCGCCACCACCAGCAGGCGGCCGCTGGCGGGGATGCCGGCCAGATCCGCGGCTTCCACCCGGCAGTCGGCGCGGAGGAAGTCCAGCGCGGCGTCGACGAACGCGAAGTCCCGCGTGTCCGGGCTGCGGGCCAGGAATGCGTTGATCTCGTCGAAGCGCGACCATCGGCCCAGGCCACGGAGCACGGTCCGGGCGAGTCCGGCCCGGCGCCCGGAAAACCACTGCGGATAACGGGTCTGGAGCTGTCGTTCGAGAGGCTGCATGGGCATGCGAGAGTCGGCCGCGATGGCCGCCAGCCTGCCGCGCCCCGGCGACAGCCGGATGGCGCCCGCGCGGCGATTGCGTGACACTCCACCGGCCCGCCGGGCGGTCATGCAGCGGTCGGGCGGGGGGTGTATGATGCGCGCCCATCTTTTCATCCCGATCAAGGGATGAATCCATTTCATCAAAAAAGGAAGCCCTGTCGATGTCCAGCTACCTCTTCACCTCCGAATCGGTGTCCGAAGGCCATCCGGACAAGATGGCGGATCAGATTTCCGACGCCGTGCTCGACGCCATCCTGACCCAGGACAAGCGCGCGCGCGTCGCCTGCGAAACCCTGGTGAAGACGGGCGCGGCCATCGTCGCCGGCGAAGTCACCACCAACGCCTGGGTGGACATCGAGTCGCTGGCGCGCAAGGTCATCAACGACATCGGCTACGACAATTCCGACGTCGGCTTCGACGGCCACACCTGCGCCATCATCAACATGCTCGGCAAGCAGTCGCCGGACATCAACCAGGGCGTGGACCGCAAGAAGCCGGAAGAACAGGGCGCGGGCGACCAGGGCCTGATGTTCGGCTACGCCTGCAACGAGGCGCCGGAATTCATGCCGGCCCCGCTGTACTACAGCCACCGCCTGGTGGAACAGCAGGCCAAGGTGCGCAAGAACGGCAAGCTGAAGTGGCTGCGCCCGGACGCCAAGTCGCAGGTCACCCTGCGCTACGACGGCAACAAGATCCTCGGCCTGGACGCGGTGGTGCTGTCGACCCAGCACGATCCGGACATCAAGCAGAAGGACCTGATCGAAGCCGTGCGCACGCACATCCTGGTGCCCGTGCTGCCGAAGAAGTGGCTGGACGCGCTGCCGAAGAACAAGGTGCACATCAACCCGACCGGCAAGTTCGTGATCGGCGGCCCGGTGGGCGACTGCGGCCTGACCGGCCGCAAGATCATCGTCGACACCTACGGCGGCATGGCCCGCCACGGCGGCGGCGCGTTCTCGGGCAAGGACCCGTCGAAGGTCGACCGCTCGGCCGCCTACGCCGCGCGCTACGTGGCCAAGAACATCGTCGCCGCCGGCCTTGCCGACCGCTGCGAAGTGCAGGTCAGCTACGCCATCGGCGTGGCCGAACCCACCAGCATTTCGGTCACCACCTTCGGCACCGGCAAGATTCCGGACGAGAAGATCGAGAAACTGATCCGCGCGCACTTCGACCTGCGCCCGTACGGCATCGTGAAGATGCTCGACCTGATCCACCCGATCTATCAGGACACCGCCGCCTACGGCCACTTCGGCCGCAAACCGAAGGACGTCTCCTACGTCGACGGCGACGGCAAGACCGTCAAGGCCACCGCCTTCTCGTGGGAAAAGACCGACAAGGCGGACGACCTGCGCAAGGCCTCGGGCCTGAAGTAAGTCAAGTTCGCTCGACGCTGCAATGCTCGAAGGGCGCCGCGAGGCGCCCTTCGTCGTTTACCGCTTCAAGATGATTTCTGCAGACGTGGCGTGATGAGCGATCAGGCGAGGCAGGTTCGCGCCTTGTCGGCATCGACCGCGTCGCTGTCGCTGTCGCTCCCCATCGCCGTCGCCCGGCGCAGGCCGGGGTCCAGCTTTTTGTGGATTTCGACGAGGGCTTTCGGCTAGGAGCGGACGTTGGTAACACTAAACGTCGCCTTCATCACTGTAAGTCATTGATTTTCATTAGCCGAAAGTTTGGCGGAACGACTTGTTCGGTGTTCCATAGATGGCGCCGACAAATTTCGTAAATACGGCGCCACTCGGTGGATAACATCTACGGAATTTCTCCCATCACTTGACCTATGGCAAAGACTGGCCAAGAGCTGAACCGCTCGTTTTTTGATGTACCCACCGATGAAAACACCCAGATCGAGACTGCCGAGTTCTTGGCTGATCTCGCCATAGGTGGAAGGACTGGCTGGTCTACTCTGCTGGAGTCCGAGCGCATCCTGATCGTCTCAGAAGCCGGCATGGGCAAGACGTACGAGTGCCAACGTCAACAGGAAAGGCTTTGGGAAGAAGGGCGGTCTGCGTTCTTTGTGGAGCTGGCAACGCTGGCGACGGACCCCTTGGATAGGCAATTCTCTGCCCTGGAGAAGCAACGCTTTGACAACTGGAAATCAGCACAGACTGAACGCGCATTCTTCTTTCTTGACTCAGTCGACGAGCTGAAGCTCACTCAGCGCTCCTTCGAAACTACGCTCAAGCAGTTCGCCGCAGCCTTGGGCGACAACCTTGAGCGAGCTTGTATCGTGCTGACGACGCGCCCGACCGCTTTCGACTTGAATGTCGTTCGAAAGTGGCTCCCGGTCCAACCGCCAGTGGAAGTATTCGTACCGGAAGACTACTTCGCCGACGTGGCGATGAGCGTGAACAAGGACAAGCGGGCCGAGCGATCGGCGCCAGTATGGCGATTTGTTGCCCTTTCGGCGCTGGACGAGAAGCAGATGCGCGCGCTCGCAACTGCCCAAGGCGTGGACGACCCGGATGTGCTGCTGGATGCTGTCGATGCCCACCATGCACACGACTTCGCGAAGCGCCCATTGGATTTTCTGGAGCTTTGCGGCGACTGGAAGGTGCACGGGCGCATCCGCGCTCACCGTGAGCAAGTGGATAGCAGCATAGATATCAAGCTGAGGGCCCGCAGCGACCGGCCGGAACGGACACAACTGCCGCCGCAGCGTGCACGAAGCGGGGCGACCCGGTTGGCCTTGGCTGCCCTGCTCTCGCGAAAGCTGACTCTCTGGCACAGCAGCGACAATGATCGCGGCAGGGGGGACGCGCCGCTGGATCCGGCCAAGATCCTGAATGACTGGTCAGACGATGAAGTGAAAACCCTGCTCGAACGCCCCCTGTTCGGCTTCGCGACATACGGACGCGTTCGATTCCACAACCGATCCATCGTTGAGTTCCTGGCGGCGGAACGGCTCAGGTCGCTCTTGGATCGCGGACTCCCGATCCGGGCGCTGATTCGCCTGCTGTTCGCTACAACACCAGAAGGCCAGCGGATAGCCAAGCCTTCGCTGCAACCCGTTGCCGCCTGGTTGCCCCCCCACATTCCGTCCGTTTGTTCCGAACTACTCGAACACGAGCCGAGCGTTCTACTGCGATACGGCGACCCCGGCTCATTGAATCTGGCTCTGCGGACGCAGGCGCTGCAGCGATACGTTCACATGTACGGCGCCGACGGCTGGAGGGGTCAAGGGATTCCGAATCTGCAGGTACAACGTCTTGCGACGAACGATCTTAACGATGTCATCGCCTGCCTGTGGGCGGGTGGCGTCAGGAATCCCGAGGTTCGGGAGACGCTACTTGAACTGATAGGCGCCGGGCAGATGACCGGCTGCGCAGACATCGCGTATGGCGTAGCAATCGATCCTGACAACGATGACCGCGATCGCTTGAATGGGCTTCTGGCTCTCGCGCACCTTCAGGATCGACGCTTGGCGACTTTGCTGGATCTGATCGCCTCGGCGTCGCCGGATTGGCCTGAGGATCTGGCACGGTCAGTCATCAACCACCTGTTCCCCCAGCACATGCCGGTTCCGCAACTCGTCAAGACACTTGCGCGCATATCCCCAAAATCGCGTGATATCGGGGGCGTCTCAACCATGCTGCCGTTTGCAATCGCCAAAGCAAAATTGGACCCAGCGGTCTTGGCTGAACTGCAACACGGACTGGCGGAAATGGTGTCCGAGAGTTGCCGCTGGCATGGCCAGCACTATCGAGTCACGTGTGGTCGCCAGGATTTGGTGCCGGCATTGCTGGAGGCCAGCCGGCGTCGGCTGGCGATAGGGGAAACCGGCCCCGATCTGTTCGACGCCGTCGCGTTGGCCGGATTGCTGGCGAGACTGGATTATGGCGCAACCGAAGACACCAAAACCCTGAAAGCTATCCTCGCCGACGCGTCGCGAGAGGTTCGGGCGGGCGTGTTCTGGGCCAATGACCGTCTCGTCAGAGAGCGCTACCCGAAGCACGAATGCGAACCGTTCCTTCGCCTCCATCAGTTCCAGTCGCATGGCGCATACCAGATCGAGCTTCAGAAGGACGCCGACTGGCTGCTGGGGGCGCTTTCCGATACCTCCAGGCCGCTTGCAGAGCGCGAACTAGCCTTAGAAACTACCCTACGCTACTCGAGTAGCCATCGGGATCGCCTGGCTTGGCTGAAGCAGATCGTTACCATGTCCGTCGACAGCGAAGTGCTGGAGAACCGCGCCAAAGAATATCTGTATGCGGTGGAGAACCCGGGCCCTCCCCCCGCGTGGCAGATAGAAGATGAAAAACAAAGTGAAAAATTACGACGGAAGCACGCCAAGGATTTGGCCAGCTGGAAGCTGTTCTGGCGAGAGCTGAGCCTTGATCCGGAGGCCGCATTCTCGGAGAGCCGTATCGACAACACCAACTGGAACCTTTGGCGTGCCATGGAGAAGGATGCTCAAGATCGCTCGTTCTCTGGTTGGAACCGTGGGTTCATCGAGCGCGTCTTCGACAAGAACATGGCGGATCGCTTCAGGGTCGCGCTCGCGGCAGCGTGGCGCAAGGACCGGCCTACTCTGAAGTCAGAGCGACCGGCTGACCAGAGGAACAGCTATCTGATGCGATGGCGTATGGGTCTTGTTGGTCTCTATGCGGAGTCCGAAGACGCCTCTTGGGCATCCAGACTCACGGCGGAAGAAGCTGACCTTGCTTGCCGTTACGCTCTGCTGGACCTCAATCGATTACCACCTTGGCTCGAAGCCGTGGCTCGGGTGCATCCGGTCATTGTGGATACTACTATTGGCAACGAGCTCATGGACGAGTTGGAAGATGCGGAAACGAAGCATTCGATGCTCTTACAGGATATCTCTCATGCGTCTCTCTCGATTGTCTCGTTGTTCCTAGGACGCATTCGATCCTGGCTGAAAGACTCACTTGCCAAGAAGGGTGCTTCCATCCTGGAAGCCGAGAAAATAGGACGCGCAACGAAGCTTCTTCTCGACCACGGAGATGACCAAGACGTCGCGTACATACGGGCAACAGGCATACCGAAGTTGCGAGGCTCCCCGGAACCGTCAGAAATCCTGTTCTGGCTGCCGATCCTCGCGCGGCTGGATCCTGCGGTATGCGTTGGAGAAATGGAGCGGCTGGCGGGGCCGATCTTGCCTGCACAGCATTCGCAGGTGGTCGACTGGTTCTCGTCGCTGTTCGGTCACGGGTCCGATTTGGATCTGTCCAAGTTCGAGCTCTCGCCTGAATTACTGTTGCGGCTCGTCAGAATGGCCAATCGTCACGTCAGGTTCGAGGACGATCTGAATCATGAGGGCGTCCACTCGCCCGGGCCCCGTGATCACGCGCAGCGCGCCCGGAGCATGCTGGGGAGCGCCCTATTGGGTATCAGGGGGGGCGGCGCATGGGGTATCAAGATGCAGTTCGCCGAGGATCCCGAAGTCGCGCATTATCGCGACCGCGTCCGGGCGATTGCCTTGGAGAAATTGGCGGAAGACTGGGATGCCGTCGTCTTGAGCGAGGCCGATGTTATGCAGTTGGAGAGAGAGCATGATTTCTCGCCAACCAGCCGCGTGGAGATGGCGGCCTTGCTCGACGCGAGGCTTGCCGACATCGAAGACCTTTTGCTCCAGGATGCGTCACCGCGGGAGCTCTGGGCGACGATCAGCATCGAGCGACTGCTGCGTCGTTCGCTGGCGGCAGAACTGCAGAATATGGCAAGGGGCGCATACGTGGTCAATCAGGAAGCCGTGACGGGCGATGAGAAAGAGACTGATATCCGGCTGGCCTCTACCGCGGCACATCTTGAGGCGGTGATCGAGCTAAAAATCGGCGAAAATGGCTACTCCTTCTCTGATCTGCGAGATGCACTCCATTTGCAGCTTGTTGGAAAGTACATGGCGCCGGAGCACCGACGGGTGGGCTGCCTATTGATATCGACCGCGACCGATCGATCCTGGAAGGATCCGGATACTGGAAAGCGGGTGGAATTTGAAGAGGTGATATCCCGTTTGGACGCCGAAGCGAAGGTATTGGCGGCTGGCTTGGGATATGGAGCGTTTGTTACCGTCAGAGGTCTCGACCTGCGTCCCAGAAAAACGACGTAGTGCCACTGAAATATGTGGTAACAGATGACCGCTCTGGGTCGAATCCAGCCCTTCCGCCTGACCTCACCGCAATCCAACCCGCGCTCGCGCCTTCCGGCGCTCCTACAAAAAGCGGTGGCGATGGGTGTTCGAGCATCGACTGATCGAACGGTCAATCGATCTTCATCCGATGGAACCACCGAAGGCGGGGTCCGGGCCTTCGCCGGGACGACGGGACGACAGGGCGTCACGACGAGCGCAAGCAGGCCCGTTTCCTGCATTCTCGTTTCCCACATTCCACACGCGCGTCGGAATGACGACCGCCCCGGCTACACCACCACCCGCGTCTCGCCCTCGAACGCACCGCGCGGGCCGAAGCGGCGTTCGACGATCAGTGCGTGATCATCGGCGATCAGCACGACGGTGCTGGCGCGGGTGCCGTAGGTGTCGTGGCGGATGAAGGCCGGGGACAGGAAGCGTTCGCGGTCCAGGCCGATGCCGGTGTCGGGCAGGCGCGCGTCGTCGGCGAGCGTGGTGTCGGCGAGCGCCGCGAACAGCGGTTCGAGATCGGGCGTGGCGGCCGCGGCGGCGGACGACGACAGCCAGTCGTCGAGACGCGCCATCAGCGTTTCGGTTTTCGGCCACGGTACGTCGAGCGCGCCGTTGGAGATGCCGTGCAGACCGGACGCGAGCGGACGCATCGCGAAGCCACGGCCGTCTTCGCCGTCGGCAGGGATGATCGGCAGATTGGTCGCGAAACCGAGCGTGTCGCCGTCGAGCGCGAGCAGGTTGAACGGTCGATAGCGCGGCGCATCCGGCGCCAGCATCGCGAACGCATCGCATGTGTTCGCATCGGTGCGCACGAAGTCGGCGACCAGCGCACCGCGCGAACGGCCTTCGCGCTCGGGCGGGCGGCGGACATTGGTCACCGCCGCGAGCCGACGGCCGCGCAGCGCGAGCCAACTGCCGCCGTGCAGCGCATCGCGACCGCCGACGGTCTCCGGCGCGTCGTGCCATGACGCCAGGGGCCGCGTCGGCCGCGCGTGCAATTCGTCGCGATTGGTCGCGAGCACCAGCCGATAGCGCGGATGCGCCCGCCAGGCGAGCGCGATCAGGCACATTGCGGAGGCGTCGACGGCGAAGCGAACGGAAGAACGAAAGCCGGGAACGTCATGGGCGTCGCGCGTGGCCGGGCACGACAGCATACCCGTGCATGCGCCTCACGACCGCTCCCCGCTTCGGAGGCACGCTCGCACCACCGGCAGACACCGCTCGATCACGATGCGCCCGTCGCGGCGGCGCCACGCCGAAACGCAGTTGGGCCGGTCCACGCCAAGCGCCGACCGGGGCCGGGAGCGGGTCCTGGAAGGCTGCACCGATCTTCGCGGCGCGCAGGCCGGAGTCACGCATGCCCCGGACGCCGCCGCCGGGCCAGCCGCATTCGGATCGCCGCTCGTTTTTCCATCCCGATGGGCCGCGGGTTTCGCCGGTTCACGCCGGCGGCGTGCGCGCCGATTCACGGTCTTCGGCCGGCAAGCCGATGGCGGTCGCGTACAGCGGATGTTCCACTTCGCGGCGCAGGCGCAAGAGGTCACCGAGTTCGTCGTCGAAGAAGCCGCCGAGATTGCAACTGCCCAACCCCAGCGCGATCGCGAACAGATTCAGATTCTGCATCGCATGCCCGGCCTCCAACAGCATGTAGCGATAGCCGCGATCGCCGTATTTGCCCAGGCTGCGCCCGTAAACACCGCTGATGACCAGCAACGCGGGCGCCGCGGTGGCATAGCTCTGGCCCATGAACAGATAGTCGAGCAACGGCTTGGGCAAGCGCAGATCGCGGCGTTGTTCGAGACCGTGGCACAGCGGATGGTAGTGATGGATGCCGGGCGCCAGTCCGTCCACGTCGCGCGCGATCACGGTCAACTCCAGGGGATAAAGACCGCCGCCGGACGGTACCGGACGTTCGATCATTTCCATGTTGCCGAAGCGGCTGCGGCCCGTGACTCCGTAGGTCGCGGCCAGCAGCGTCGCCAACTGCGACAGCGACAGCGGGCGATCGGCGAATCGTCGGCATGACGCTCGACGACGGATCGTATCGGCAAGCGCGGTCTCCGGGAACATCGGCGCCGGCAGCGGCAGCCAGGGATCGAGCGGATACTCGTTGCCCGGCTCGGGGATGCCGCCATCGATGGCGGCCGCAGTCGAATTGTGCGCCCAGCGCGCACTGTTGCGCTGGAACAGCCAGGTCAGCGGGTGTCGTTCGCGCAGTTCTTCGCTCATGCGATCGCTCCTTGCCACCGCTCACGACAGCGGATGCGGCAACGGATTCAGATCTCCTACGGCGCGGCGCGTATCCGGCGGCGCCAGTCCGAGCCGCGCCGGCATCTCGAAGAATCGCCGGCCGCCGAGGCGCGGCTCGCCGTGGCCGAAATGGATCGGCTGGAAGTCCGGCAGGATCGCGCGCGCGACGTGGATGCCCAGCGCGGCCAGATCGGGCGGCGTGAGGTCGACGTGATGCAGCACGCTGCCGGCAGCGGAAAAAAAGGCTGCGAGAAACGCAAGACGCGACGCTGCGTCGGGCTCCGCGAACGGCGACCAGTCGATGTCGTCGCTCGGCGATCCGCGCAGCACGTCGAATGCAGGCAGCATCTCCCGGCTCGCGTACAGCAAGTCGTGATCCTGCAGCCGCCGCACGAGCGAGGGATCTTCGACCATGCGCGCCATCGCTGCGGCCTCGTCGCGCATGCGGATGCGCAGCGCCGGGCGCACTTGCGCGACTTCGAGCAGCGCGCCGCGCGCGGACTGCGCGGGATCGAGGTGCGCCCCGAGCCCGACCACGGCGGCGGGGCCTTCGCCGTTCGCCTGCATGCCCAGCCCGAGAAACACATGCACGGGATGGTCGACGCGCAATCGATACAGCTCCATGCTCACGCCGCGCCGCGCATGGCTTGCGCAGAGCGCACGCACATCCGGATCCGGATGCGTCTCCGGCGCGACCCGCGTCGCATCGAGGCGATGGCACCAGGTCGACAGGAAGGCATCGCGCTCGACCACTTCGTACAGACCGGAAAGAATCGCGGCCTCGATGCTGGGCCCCGCCGCAAGTCCATTCGACGACAGCGGACAGAGATATTCGTCGCGATGACGCACTTCGTAAGCGAGCAGCGCGGACACCGCGGGAATCCACACCGGCTCCGGATCGCCCCAACGACGCCCGCGAAGCCAACCGATCTCGGTCGTGTCGCGATACGGGGAATAAGGCAACCGCGCGTACTGATCGTCGGCATACAGCACCATCGCGCGCGGGTCCAGCGAAGCGCCTTCCAGATCGCCGCGTCGGCGATGCAGCACGCCGCCGCGAGGCTGGCAACTGCCGCCGTAGCGTTCGGCGGCCTCGCCCAGCGCACTGGTGCGCGCCTCCTCGTCGGTGAACCCCTTCCCCGAGCAATGGATCGCGTCCGTCCCATCCTTGCCCTGGAACAGATGATCCGACAGCTCTGCGCGATAGATGAAGGGCACAAGCGGTTCGGAAGGATCCTTGTGGATGCGCCGGAAATCCCGGACGACGCCGCACAGCGGACTGACCAGCTGCGACTGCAGCGACACCAGAGACTCAGGCATCGACCGGCACCCCCGCCAGCCGTCTCACGCCGGCGCAGGCCGGACAATCCGGACGCTGCAGGAACCGATGACGGGTCATGGCCGCAGTCAAACCATCCAGTTCGAGAATCGCATCGGTCAATCCCGGCGTAGCCAGCGCGAGCATCGTTTTCAGCGCTTCCAGCGACAGCAGACTGCCGGCCCAGGTCGCGACCGGCGGCAACAGCGGCCGCCGATGCGCGACGGGTTGCAGGCGTCGGCGATCGTGCTCCTCGAACGCCATCGCGTCGCCGAAACTCGGACGCGCGGCGAGATAGCGCATGCGCCAGCAAAGATAGCAGCCGGATTCGCCAGGCAACACCATCGGACCCAACAACGCGCGATGCCCGCCCAACTCGGCGAACAGCGCAGGAACACCCGTTTCCAGGCTCGCGCGATTCACCCACTGCTGCGCGGCGGAGAACCCACGGTCGAATGCGGCGATCAACAAACGGCATCCGCGCGCGCTTTCCGTCGCGCGCGCGCGATCCAGTCCGCGTTCCCCCGACGCATCGTCGACCGGCAACACGCAGCGCGTCGCAGGCGCGGCTCGCGCGATCGCATCGCGCACGATCTGCTGCCTCGGCACTCCGACCGCCGCCTGCGTCGCGCCGGGCACGCAGGCGATGTCGCCGCACTGCAATGGAAACGGATCGATCAACCGGATCTCGCCGACGCCGCATTGCGCCAATTGGACTGCCGCATGCGCGGCAGCGTGCTCCAGCCCATAGATCGCGATGCTCGATCCGCGCAACAGTTCGATCGCTTCGTGCGACGAGATGCCGACGAGATCGAGAAATCCGGCGAACGGATTCCGTTCGCCATCATCGTCCTCGTCGACGTAGCCGCGATCACCGCCAACGCCGTCGCGCCGGCGCAATACGCCCTGCCGTACCAGCGCTTCCAGTTGCGCATCCAGGTCTTCGCCGCCGAAATCGGAGAAGAAGGCGTGCAGCGCTTCCCGGCTGCGCCAGCGCCCGGCATAGGGCAACAAGCGCGTCAGGAACGCATCCGCCATCGATCCTTCGATCTTCACGACACCGGCTTCGCTGCGCAGCAGAACGCGATCTTCCTGCAGCGACAGCGTGTCCAAACCGGGCACGGTGCGAAAATGCGCGTGCGCCTCTTTCTCCGCGGCCGTCACTCGGCCAATCCACCGAACCGGGACAAGCCACCTTCGAAGCTCCCGAGATCTCCCTGGATGCAGGGCCCGCACACGCACTCGTTGATGCATCGGACGATGCACCGCACCACGCACCGCGTCGTGCTGCAGCGCAGGATGATGCAACGGAAGCAGTCGTTGATGCCGCAGAACTCGCCCCAGTCGGCGGCGATCACGTCGCGGACCTTCTGGTAAGCCTTGAGTTCTTCTGCGGTCAGGTTGGCGGCCTGCGTCCGTTGCGGCGCGGAGGCGAGCAGCTGTTCGAGTTGCTGCACGCGCAGTTCGAGCTTCTTGACCTGGTCGTCTGACATACGTCGATCTCCTCTTCGATGAGCATCTACAGCATGGCGTGCCACCGTGGCCAGCCAGAGGGAAGACTTTGAACCCTGCAACGCGCGAATCGCGCATCAACGGTCACCGCGCTCGGGCATCGCAGGTGAAGATCGCTATCCGATCGCCGCCGCGATCATCATGAATGCCTGCGTATTCAAGGCCGAAGCGGCGAGAGAGACCGAAAGCGCACGGATTGCGTCGATTGACGTTCTCCCCGTGAATTGCGGTATCGCGGGCCGTGTCGTCGGACACGCCAGACATGATGGATCGTTGATTCCGATCGTTCGTCGAAAGACGATCCATTCCGCGAATTCATCCGTTCACGCCGTGAACAGAGTCGCCTCATGCGACATCCGCTTCGATGCGCATACGTCGCGGAAAAGCCGAAAGGGCAAGACATGTACCGCGCTCTTCGGTCTCGCTCATGACTTCGCTGCGAGAATGCGTGCGGCGGCTGTCCGCACAGAGTTGGCGTCCCCCATGAACTTTTCTGGCGCATGTCGGCCGCGGCTTCGTCCGTCGCGACTTGCGTCGCTCCTGCAGTGGCTTGCGGCAAGAATCGCCTGCCCGTGAATGCGGCCCGCGCGGTCGCACGAGGCCTGTCTCGCCTCCCGGCGCTCCCGCAAAAAACGGGACGTAGCCGCGGTTTTGGCGCGCCTGCGAGCGGGCGATGCATCGGCAGCGTCAGCGAGTGGCGGCTTCTTTGCGCAGGACGTCGTCGAGTGCCGCCGGGCGGCAGAGGTGATAGCCCTGGCCGTATTCGATGCCGAGGCCGGTGAGGGCGTGAAGTTCGCTTTCGGTTTCGACGCCTTCGACGACGATGGTGGCGTTGGTGCCGCTGGCGAAGGTCTGGATCGCGGCGACCATCGTCTGGCGGCGCGTGTCGCGGTCGATGCCGCGGGTGAGCGAGATGTCGAGTTTGATGATGTCCGGCGACAGATGCAGGATATGGCGCAGCGATGCGAAGCCGGCGCCGGCGTCGTCGATGGCGACGAGCACGCCGCGCGACTGCAGACCGCGCAGGCATGCGCACAGTTTGTCGTAGTCGGAGACGGTGGTGTGTTCGGTGATCTCCACGATCACGCGCGCCATGTCGTGCGCCGACAGCAGCGCATCGAAGGCGTGCGTGGCGATGGTCTCCGGCGAGGCGTTGATCGAGAGGCGATAAGGACGCGGCAGATCGTCGAGGTGGCTCAGCGCGGCCCGCGCGGCTTCCAGCTCCAGCATCAGGCCGAGGCCGACGCCCGCGGCCTGCGCGAACCAGACATCGGGCGACGGCGAGCCCTGCGGGAATCGCGACAGCGCTTCGAGCGCGAATATCTTTCCGTCCGACAACGACACCATCGGCTGGAACACGATCTCCAGCTCTCGATCGCGGATCAGCCGCTCGATGCCGCCGACGAGGTCCGCCTTGCGTCGTTCGGCCACGCGGTCGGCCTCGACGCGGTCGCGATAATCGCGCAGCAGGTCGGAATATTCGAGCGCATGTCCGAGCACGGCGCCGACCAGCGCCGCCATCATCGTCATCGTCTGGATATCCTGCTCGCGGTAGGCGCGCGGGTACGGCGACAGCACTTTCAGCACGGCGAACGGCTGGCCTTCGTGCGACAGCGGAATGACCAGCATCGAACGCAGACCGACCCGCCTGCACGCATCGCGGTTCACCCGCGGATCGTCTTCGGAATCGTCGCAGCGCAGCACCGCGTTGCGGGCGATGCACAACCCCGACAGGCTGCCGGCGGCGGGCATCCGCAGCCCGACCTGCGAGGCCGCGGAACCGCTCGCGGCCCAGTATACCAGCGTGTCGCCATCGAGGATCTCGACGACCGCACCGGTGGAGCGGGTGAGTTCCTGTGCGCGACCGATGACCGCGTCGACGACCTTGTTCGGATCATGCGCGAGCTGCACGATTTCGCTCTGGGCGGCGATGATGCGCGCGTACAGGCCGGCGCTGTCGGCCGCGGGGCGCGCGACGGTCTTGCCGCCGCGGGCATTCAGCGTCGTGTCCATGGGTGGAAAGTCCTTGGCCATGTCCTGCCCGTTCATCCGCAACGACCGCGCCAGTATCGACATCCGTGTCCGAGTCTTACGCCGCAGACGGATCGGCGTCAAGGCGAGCGATCGCAGCGATACGCTGCGCCGCACCGTTCGCGCGGAAACTTGCGCGCGATGAAAAGTCGGCGTTAATCGAAAACGCCGCCGTGATCGATCACGGCGGCGCTCGGAAGCACAGCGATGCGCGCAAAGCGCATCGCATCGGTAGCGTTTACTTCGCCGTCGCGGGCGCCGGCGTTGCAGACGTCGATGCCGCCGGTTTCGGATTCTTCACGAACTCCTGCAGCCATGCATCGGTCTCGGCCAACATGTGCAGGATCGATTCGCGGGCGCGATAGCCATGGCTTTCCTTCGGCAGCATCACCAGGCGCGCGGTACCGCCGAGTCCCTTGACCGCGGCGAACATGCGTTCGCTCTGGATCGGGAAAGTGCCGGAGTTGTTGTCTTCCTCGCCGTGGATCATCAGCAGCGCGTCCTTGATCCTGTCGGCGTAGTTGAACGGCGACATGGTCTGGTAGGTCTGCTGCGCGGCCCAGTAGTTGCGCTCCTCGGCCTGGAAGCCGAACGGCGTGAGCGTGCGGTTGTATGCGCCGCTGCGGGCGATGCCGGCCTTGAACAGGCGGGTGTGCGCGAGCAGGTTGGCGGTCATGAACGCACCATAGGAATGGCCGCCGATGGCGATGCGATCGCGATCGGCCACGCCGCGACGAACCACTTCGTCGACCGCGGCCTCGGCGCTGCCGATCAGCTGCGGCAGATAGGTGTCGTTCGGTTCCTTGTCGCCTTCGCCGACGATCGGCATCGACGGGTCGTCGAGCACCGCATAGCCGCGGGCCAGGAACGGATGCGGGCCCCAATAGCTGATGGCGTTGAAGCGGTACGGCGAATCGGTGACCTGCGATGCGGCGCTGGCGGATTTGAATTCGGCCGGATAGGCCCACATCAGCAGCGGCAGCGGCTTGTCGCGGCCCGGCTCGAAGCCCGGCGGCAGATACAGCGTCGCGGTCAGCTCCACGCCGTCCTTGCGCTTGTAGCGGATCTGCTCCTTCTTCACGTCCTTCAGCTGCGGCGTCGGGTGTTCGAACGCCGTCAGCGCGACCGGCGCGCCCTTGCCGGCGAGATCGAGACGATAGAAGTTCACCGGCTCGGTCGGCGATTCGCGGGTGATCAGGACCTTCGACGCATCGCGATCGAGCACCGCGGCCACCGTCGAATAGGTCGGCGCCTCGGAGCGGAACAGGCGCTGTTTGCCGAGGTCGTCGAGATTCCAGCGGTCGAGGAACGGACGATCGCCTTCAGGCGATGCGCCGTCGCCGATCAGATACACGCTCTTGCCGTCGGCGCTGAACATCAGCCGCGGAAAGCCGTTCGCGTCGCGCTCGGTCACCGGATCGCCCGGGTCGTTGTAGCGGTCCTCGCTGGAACCGTCGAACACCAGCTTCGGCGCATCGGCCGGCGCATCGGGCGCGATCTTCCAGGTCTTGACCTTGCGCGTCTTCCACCAGTATTCGCTGAGCAGCGCGACATCGCCGCGGCCCCACTCGGCACCGGCGAAGCGGGTCGAGAGTTTCGCCAGGACCGCCGGCGACTTGTCGAACGGCGCCGCCTGCACGAACACGTGATCGCGGAATTCGACCTGCTTCGACGGATCGCCGCCGTCCTGCGCTTCGGCCCAGACCAGCGTGGCTGGCGCGTCGCTGCGCCAGCCGATCGAGCGCACGCCGGTGGTGGTCGCGTCGTTGCCGCTGGGCAGACCTTCGAACAGCGGCAGCTTCGCGACCTCGTGCAGCACCTTGCCGTCGAGATCGCGCACTTCGATGCGGCGCGGGAAGTAGTTCATCGGCACCACGTACGAGTACGGACGCTCGATGCGCTGCGACAACAGATGTTTGCCGTCCGGCGACGGCGACAGGCCGATGTAGAGATCGGGCTTGCCGACGTTGCGGACCTTGCCGTCCACGCCGACCAGCGCGGGCTGCACGCGCAGGTAATGTTCGAGCGTGCGTTCGTCGCCGGGGCTGCGCAGCATGTCCTGATACGTGCGCAGCTGGCGCACGGTACCGCCGCCGCGGATTTCCTGGGTGTTCGGCCCGGTGGGGACGATGTCGGCCTGCGGCGCGCCGCCCTGGCCCACGCGCAGGTTCACCAGCAGGTGTTTGCTGTCGGGCATCCAGCGCACACCGCCGCTCACGGTGTTCAGCGGCTGGTCCAGAAGCCTGCGCGCCTTGCGCGCGCCCACGTCGACAAGCCACAGCGCATTGCCGCCGGTGTAGGGGTCCTGCTGGTTCAGCGCGAGGTATTTCTGGTCCGGCGACCACGACACCGCGGCCAACGACAGCGGCTGCGGCAGACCGTCGATGCGCATCTCCTTGCCGATGGCCACGTCCATCAGCCACAGATCGGTGGCGAAGGAGAAGCGGCTGGGCGAATAGCTGCGCGGATTGAGCCGCAGTCCGGCGAGCTTCAGCTCGGGCTGCGCGACCAGCGCGATCGACGGCAATTGCGGCACCTGCTGCAGTGCGAGCAGATCGCGGCGCGGGCTGAGCGAGACCTGCGGCGCGCGCGGGGCATCGACGATGGCCTTCAGCTCGGGGGCCGGTTCACGATAGCCGCCGGCCGGTTGCGCCTGCGCCGGCGTGGCGACCGGTTGCTGCGCGAACGCGACGGGCGGCGCGGCCAGAGCGAGGGCCAGCAGCGCCGGCAGCAGCAGCGGGCGGAGGACGGGACGACGGATTGGCATGGCGGCGGGATTCCTGCGGAGGCGACCCCGCATCTTCGCCCCGGCCCTGCCGGTCGCCATGCGCCACAGGTCATGGTGGGATAAACGAGAGCGTTGGACCGTCGCCTCAGGCACGTGGTTCCGGGTTGGGTCCTTTCTGCGCCGAATATGCCGTGAGCTTATCGAGCACGTCAGGCACCAGCCTCTCCGACCACCCCGACAGGAAGCACCAGACAATCACTTTCGAGACCTCGAGATAAGCATTGCAAGAAGTATCGAAGACCGGCTGGAGATTTCTCCAACAGAGGGCTTTGGCCACATCGCCTGATTTCGTCGGAAACTGGGGAAATAGATCCCCTTGCAACAAGCCGCCATGCATCA
This sequence comes from uncultured Lysobacteraceae bacterium, assembly GCA_946480825.1. The sequence goes on along the minus strand of CAMLLG010000026.1, from coordinate 2,241 downwards.
GCAGCAACAGCACTGTCGCGAAGACGCCCCCCAGGAACGGCGTCACATAGAGCGAAATCCGCCCCTGCTCCAGGTTGTACCAGGTGAGCAGAGGCTCGTGCCTGGAATCAAACTTGTACAGGCGCATGATCGTGCTGACCACTGCGCCGCAGATGCCCGATGCGATCGCGACAGCGTAGCCCAACTCGATCCGCAGGCCGTCGGACAATGCGAGCAGGGTCGCGAAGGCGATCGCTGCCCCGGCGATCGCCAGCAGCTTGCCGGCGATCGATGTTCTGAGCTCTTCGATCGACGGCACCAAAACATATCGGCGATGCAGGCGACTGGCCAATGCATAGGCTTCGGCAAGGTTGACATCGCGCTTGTCCAGACCCGTGTTGAAGACCGACTGCAGCTTGGCGTACGTCTCGGCTGTCGTCAGATTCGACATCATGTCGCGAAGTCCGACCAGACGCAGCTTCAGTTCATGGTCGCTCAAATGCGGGAATGAAGCGACCTCGGCCTTATAGATGTCCGAGGCGTCGACATCCTGCGGAACCTCCTTCTTCAGGCGTTCGATAATTTCCCTAGGCACACCTTTGCCATCCACGCCTTGACAGGCGACCAGTTCCTCAATCAGTTGGTCCCACAAGCCGCGGAACATTCGTTTGTGGCGGTCGGTGTAAGTCGGATTGCGGCTGAACAGCATGTCGACTCCTTCCGGTATTCGCGCCAGTCGTTGATCCCGATGGCTTGGCCTTCATTCGCCACGAACTCGTCCGCTCGTTAGTGGTCAGAGGGCCGGAACGATCATCGCTTACGCTACATCCAGAGCAAACGGGATTCGGGATCGATTCGGGACCAGACTGGTCGCAACCCCCCACCCCATCCGACAGCCGGCAATCCCATTCATCGTTCCATCGCGAGAAAGCGATATACTTCCGCCCCTCCCCGCCGAGGGGCGCTGCAAGTCCGGCGAAGGTCCGGAATCAGGCTCGGCAGGGGTTGCATCGTCATCTGCAACGGCGCTCGTTCACTGCCCCCATCGCGGGGCACTCAACGGAAGATCATCGCCATGAACGCACAAGTCAGAACCCTCCCCGATTACAAAGTCTCCGACATGCAGCTCGGCGAAGCCGAGTGGGGACGCAAGGAAATCGATATCGCCGAGCAGGAAATGCCGGGCCTGATGTCGATCCGCAAGAAGCACGCCGCCGCCAAGCCGCTGAAGGGCGTGCGCGTGACCGGTTCGCTGCACATGACCATCCAGACCGCGGTGCTGATCGAGACCCTGAAGGACCTCGGCGCCGACGTGCGCTGGGCCTCGTGCAACATCTTCTCGACCCAGAACCACGCCGCGCAGGCGATCGCCGCCACCGGCACCCCGGTGTTCGCGTGGAAGGGCGAAACCCTGGAAGAGTATTGGGACTGCACCCTCGATGCGGTGACTTTCCCCGGCGGCAAGGGTCCGGAGCTGGTCGTCGACGACGGCGGCGACGTCACCCTGCTGATCCACAAGGGCTACGAGCTGGAACAGGGCTCGAACTGGGTCAATGAACCCGCGGCCTCGCACGAAGAAGGCGTCATCAAGAATCTGCTCAAGCGCGTCGCCAAGGAACGCCCCGGCTTCTGGACCAACGTGGTCAAGGACTGGAAGGGCGTGTCCGAGGAAACCACCACCGGCGTGCACCGCCTGTACCAGATCGCGGAAGCCGGCAAGCTGCTGGTCCCGGCGATCAACGTCAACGACTCGGTCACCAAGTCGAAGTTCGACAACCTCTACGGCTGCCGCGAGTCGCTGGCCGACGGCCTGAAGCGCGCGATGGACGTGATGCTGGCCGGCAAGGTCGCGGTGGTCTGCGGCTACGGCGATGTCGGCAAGGGTTCGGCGCATTCGCTGCGCGCGTACGGCGCCCGCGTCGTGGTCACCGAGATCGATCCGATCAACGCCCTGCAGGCGTCGATGGAAGGCTTCGAGGTCAACACCGTCGAATCCACCCTCGGCCGCGGCGACATCTACGTCACCACCACCGGCAACAAGGACGTGCTGACGCTCGAGCACATGTCGAAGATGAAGGACCAGGCCATCGTCTGCAACATCGGCCACTTCGACAACGAGATCCAGGTGGACAAGCTCAACGCCTCGGACGCGGTGCGCCTGAACATCAAGCCGCAGGTGGACAAGTACACCTTCAAGAACGGCAACTCGATCTTCCTGCTGGCCGAAGGCCGCCTGGTGAACCTGGGCTGCGCCACCGGCCA
>CAMLLG010000025.1 GCA_946480825.1 uncultured Lysobacteraceae bacterium | reverse complement strand
CGCTGGGTTGCGTCTACGGCGGCGCCACGGTCTGCGCCTGGTATCCGATCACGCCGTCGTCGTCGCTGGCCGAGGCCTTCCAGAAGTACTGCCAGAAGTTCCGGGTCGATCCGGACACCGGCCACAACCGTTACGCGATCATCCAGGCCGAAGACGAGATCGCCTCGATCGGCATGGTCGTCGGCGCGGGCTGGAACGGCGCGCGCGCCTTCACCGCGACCTCCGGCCCCGGCGTGTCGCTGATGAACGAGTTCATCGGTCTGGCCTATTTCGCCGAGATTCCGGTCACCATCATCGACGTGCAGCGCGGCGGCCCGTCCACCGGCATGCCCACGCGCACGCAGCAGTCCGACATCCTCGCCGCCGCCTACGCTTCGCACGGCGACACCAAGCACATCCTGCTGCTGCCGGAAGACCCGCACGAATGCTTCGCGTTCTCCGCGGACGCGCTGGATCTCGCCGACCGCCTGCAGACGCCGGTGTTCGTGATGACCGATCTGGACATCGGCATGAACCAGCGATTGTGCGCGCCGTTCGCGTGGGACGACGCCCGCGCCTACGATCGCGGCAAGGTGCTGAGCCGCGAAGAGCTCGAAGCCGGCAAGGAATTCGCGCGCTACAAGGACATCGACGGCGACGGCATTACGTATCGCACCTATCCGGGCACGCATCCGGAGAAGGGCGCGTATTTCACCCGCGGCACCTCGCGCAACCCGCAGGCGCAGTATTCCGAACGCGGCGCCGACTACGTCTACAACATGAAGCGCCTGCTGCAGAAGTTCGACACCGCCCGCGATCTGGTGCCGCAGCCGATCGTGTCCCGGTCCGCGCTGCCCGCGCGCGACGGCAAGCTCTCCAACGGCAAGCCTTACAACGACAAGCCCTCCTACGGTGCGATCCACTACGGGTCCACCAGTCCCGCGATGCAGGAGGCGATCGAATGCCTGCGCGCGCAGGACATCGCGCTGGACACGATGCGGATCCGCGCGTTCCCGTTCCCGGAGTCGGTGCGCGACTTCATCGAATCCCACGCATCGGTGTTCGTGGTCGAACAGAACCGCGACGGCCAGCTGCGTTCGTTGCTGATCAACGAATTCGGTGTCGATCCTGCGCGGGTGATCGCGGTGCTGCATTACGACGGCACGCCGATCACCGCGCGCTTCATCGCGGACGCCATCCAACAGCGCATCGACCGGCCCGACGGACGACGGGACAGCCACGCATGACCGGCACGGCGGCGCAAACGGCGAGTGCCCAGGACCGGATCGAATCGGCGAACCGATTGCTGTCGCAGCATCGCTACGGAACATCCGAGCATGAGCGCGGTTACGCGCTGATGACCGAGTTGGCGGAATCCCCGGGCGGTGCCTGGGCGCAGTGGCTGCTGGGCGCCTATCACCTGCAGGTGGTCCAGCGTCCGCGATCGCAGACCGCCGCCGCGCACTGGCTGCGACGCGCTGCGGCCGCGGGCGTGCCGCCCGCCATCGAGCGTCTGGCGGACATGTCGCTGGTCGGCATCGCGATGCCGTTCTCGCTGCACGATGCGATGGTCGGTCTGCGTCGTCTCGCCGAGCGCGGTCATGCGCCTTCGGCCTGGCAACTGGCCTATCTGTCCGACCGCCCCGGCGCGCCGGACATCGGCGCCGCACCGGCGACGCTGCTGTTGCGCGCCTGCGCGCTCGGATTCGGCCCTGCCTATTATTCGCTCGGCTTTCGCTTCGCGACCGGCAGCGGTCTGGAGCGCGATCCCGTCCTGGCGCGCGCGCTGCTGCTGCGCGCGGCTGACGCCGGCGTTCGCGATGCGCAGTGCGCCGCGGACGAACTGGCGCCGGAAGGCGGTGCGGCGGCGGACGCGTTGCGCGCGAGTCTCAAGGCCAATCTCGCGGCCGCGCAGCCCATGCTGGCCGCTCTGGGTCGCGGCGACGCCCTCTCCGCGCAGGCGATCGATCCCGTGCTGCCGAAGCTGGAGTCGCACCTGGCGGCCGCGCTGCCGCCGGTCTTTTTCGTGGATGCGCAGGGGCGCGCCTGCGTCCGCGATGCCGGAAGGCGCGCCGGCGCCGCTGCGGTGCAGTGGCGGTGGACGACGGGGCTGCCGAAAGTCGGCATCGCCGAGGACTTCGCCGACCGCGAAGAATGCGCGTGGTTGATCCACAAGGTCGCGGGGTCGATGCTGCGGCCCGAACAGATCGCGCGCAGCCATAGCGCCAATACCGATTCGGAGCTGGAACAGTTCAATGGTCACGTGCGGCCGCTCAAGATGCTGGACACCGATCCGGTGATGCGGATGCTGCAACGACGGATCGTGGAGACGCTGGCATGGCAGCCCACGCACATGGAACCGTGCTCGATCATCAGCTACGGCCCGGGGCACGCGTATCAGCCTCATGTCGACTATTTCAGCGAAGAACAGATCGCGTCGAACCGCGCGCATGCCGGCGATCTCGGCGGCCAGCGCGTCGCGACCTTTCTCGCCTATCTGCACGCGCCCGATCGCGGCGGCGAGACGGAATACCCGCATGGCGGATTGGTCGTGAGCGGCCGCCGCGGGTCGGCGGTCGTGCATTGCAACGTCGCCGACGGCGTGCCGGATCCCGCTTCGCTGCATGCGGGCAGGCCGGTGCTGGCGGGCGAAAAATGGCTGTGGCGTTCCACCCTTCGCGAACATTCGATGTACGCATGAGTAGCCCGAAATGACCTATCTCGCCAAACCCAAGCTGCACCATCCCACCCTGGCCTGCAACGCGATCGGTTTCACCCGCCGCGACTACGAAGGCAAGATCAGCACGCTGTGCGCCGGCTGCGGCCACGATTCGATCTCCGCGGCGATCATCCAGGCCTGCTGGGAACTCGATATCGAGCCGCATCGCGTCGCCAAGCTGTCGGGCATCGGCTGCAGCAGCAAGACGCCGGATTATTTCCTCGGCCAGTCGCACGGTTTCAACACCGTGCACGGGCGGATGCCGTCGGTGCTCACCGGCGCCAACCTCGCCAACCGCGAGCTGATCTATCTCGGCGTCTCCGGCGACGGCGATTCCGCGTCGATCGGCATCGGACAATTCGTGCACGCGATCCGCCGCGGCGTGAACATGGTCTACATCGTCGAGAACAACGGCGTGTACGGCCTGACCAAGGGCCAGTTTTCGGCCACCGCCGACCAGGGCTCGGTGTCGAAGAAGGGCGTGGCCAACACCGACAGCCCGCTGGATCTGGTGACGATGGCGCTGCAGCTCGGCGCCAGCTACGTCGGACGCGGTTTCTCCGGCGACAAGAAGCAGCTGGTGCCGTTGATCAAGGGCGCGCTGTCGCATCGCGGCGCCGCCTTCATCGATGTGATCAGCCCCTGCGTCGCCTTCAACAACCACCCCGGCAGCACCAAGAGCTACGACTACGTGCGCGAGCACAACGACGCGGTGAACCAGCTCGACGTGATGGTGCCGCGCAGCGAGATCGCGGTCGATTATGCGGCCGGCGACACCATCGCAGTCGAGCAGCACGACGGTTCGGTGCTGCGTCTGCACAAGCTCGACGCGGACTACGATCCGCGCGATCGGATCGCGGCGATGAACCTCATCCAGCAGCGGCACGCGCGCGGCGAGGTCGTCACCGGCCTGCTCTACGTCGATCCGGGCGCCGACGACCTGCACGGGCATCTGAAGACCGTCGCCCGCCCGTTGAACACGCTGGAGGCCGCGGAGCTGAGCCCCGGTGCCGCGGCGCTGGCGAAGATCAACGCCGGGTTGCGCTGAACGCTGCCCATAACATGAACGGCCCGGCCGTCGTCCGCACGGCTGGCGGCGGGTGCCGCGGAGTGGTTCAATGGCGGCCAAGAGAAGCGGGGGTATCGCCGGCCCGTCCGGCGATTGAGACAGACCCTTCGAACCTGATCCGGTTGAGACCGGCGTAGGGAAGCTTCGCAGGCTGCGCCGTGTTGCCGTGTCGTCCCCCGTGGGCCCGCCATCCGTCCGCCGCCGCGCCGCCGCTTCGTCCCCGTGATGCGAATCCTCGCGTCTCGCTCTGCGAATCCCTCGCAAGAGCCCGCACATCCCGTGCGGGGATTCAGAAAGGACGATGCCGATGAATGCCATTCCCAAGTCCGCCGCCGATCTGCTGCAACAGACCGGGCAACTCTCCGAATCGGTGACGCGTCCGATTCCCGGTTCACGGAAGATCTTCGTGCAGGGCTCCCGCGCGGACCTGCAGGTGCCCATGCGCGAGATCGCGCTGACGCAGACCCCCACCATCTTCGGCGGCGAGGAAAATCCGCCCGTCACCGTGTACGACACCTCGGGCCCGTACACCGATCCGGCCGCGACCATCGACCTGGCCGCCGGCCTGCCCGCGCTGCGCGCGAAGTGGATCGAGGAGCGCGGGGACACCGAACAGTTGCCGGCCCTCAGCTCGGAATTCGGCCGTTCCCGCGAAACCGACCCGAAGCTGGACAGCGTGCGCTTCCCCGGCCGTATCCTGCCGCGGCGCGCGAAGGCCGGCGCCAACGTCAGCCAGATGCATTACGCCAGGCGCGGCATCGTCACGCCGGAGATGGAATACGTCGCCATCCGCGAGAACCAGCGGCTGGACGCGGTGCGCGATGCGATGCTGCTGAAGCAGCACCCGGGCGAAGCCTTCGGCGCCAGCATCCAGACGTCCATCACCCCCGAGTTCGTCCGCGACGAGATCGCCCGCGGGCGCGCCATCCTGCCCAACAACATCAACCACCCGGAAAGCGAGCCGATGATCATCGGCCGCAACTTCCTGACCAAGGTCAACGCCAACATCGGCAACTCCGCGGTGTCCTCGGGCATCGCCGAGGAGGTCGAGAAGCTGGTGTGGGCGATCCGCTGGGGCGCCGACACGGTGATGGACCTCAGCACCGGCAAGCACATCCACGAGACCCGCGAGTGGATCATCCGCAACTCGCCGGTGCCGATCGGCACGGTGCCGATCTACCAGGCGCTGGAGAAGGTCGACGGCCGCGCCGAGGAACTCACCTGGGAGATGTTCCGCGACACGCTGATCGAGCAGGCGGAGCAGGGCGTCGATTACTTCACCATCCACGCCGGCGTGCTGCTGCGGCATGTGCCGCTCACCGCCAAGCGGGTGACCGGCATCGTCTCGCGCGGCGGCTCGATCATGGCGAAGTGGTGCCTCGCGCATCACAAGGAAAACTTCCTCTACACGCACTTCGAAGACATCTGCGAGATCATGAAGGCCTACGACGTGGCCTTCTCGCTGGGCGATGGCCTGCGTCCGGGCTGCATCGCCGACGCCAACGACGCTGCGCAGTTCGGCGAACTCGAAGCGCTGGGCGAACTGACGAAGATCGCTTGGAAACACGATGTGCAGACCATGATCGAAGGCCCCGGCCACGTGCCGATGCAGTTGATCAAGGAGAACATGGACAAGCAGCTGCGCGAGTGCGGCGAGGCGCCGTTCTACACGCTCGGCCCGCTGACCACCGACATCGCGCCGGGCTACGACCACATCACCTCGGCGATCGGCGCGGCGATGATCGGCTGGTACGGCACCGCGATGCTCTGCTACGTCACGCCGAAGGAACATCTGGGGCTGCCGAATCGCCAGGACGTGCGCGACGGCATCATGGCCTACAAGATCGCCGCGCACGCCGCCGACCTCGCCAAGGGCCACCCCGGCGCGCAGATCCGCGACAACGCGCTGAGCAAGGCGCGCTTCGAATTCCGCTGGGAAGACCAGTTCCACCTCGGCCTCGATCCGGAGAAGGCCAAGGAATTCCACGACGAGACCCTGCCGAAGGACGCGCACAAGGTCGCGCATTTCTGCAGCATGTGCGGTCCGCATTTCTGTTCGATGAAGATCACCCAGGACGTGCGCGATTACGCCGCCGAGCACGGCGTCGACGAAAAGGCCGCGCTGGAAGCGGGCATGGCCGAGAAGTCCGAGGAGTTCCGCGCGCAGGGTGCGCAGGTTTATCGCAGGGAGTGATGATCCCATCGGTAGAGCGGCCTGCAGCCCGATGGAGAAAGCAGCGGCCTGGTTTTCAACAGTCGAAGACTGGTCAGGCCGCTCTACCCGCGAGATCGCAATCCTCTGTAGGAGCGCCGTGAGGCGCGACAGGTCAAGGAAAGATTGTCCGCAGCCTGTCGCGCCTCCCGGCGCTCCTACGGGGGGATTTCATTTCAGCGCACGGAAGGTCGCACGGTCGAACTTGCGCGAGCGATGGGCGCCATGCCATGAGGCGTCGGTATGTCGCCGCCTTCATTTGCAGGCCCATCGCCCGTGTCGTGCCCGTCGCCGTCGTCGTCGTCCCGCGCTGCGAGGCCGGCGGCCGCGCGCAGGCGTCGGCTCAGGCCGTAGACCGCGCTGCGCAGTTCGTTGATCGCGGTGAATTCCCAGGTTTCGCCGCGGGCCAGCGCGCCCACGCAGTACAGTCCGGGCACCGGTTGGCCATCCGCATCCAGCGCTTCGAGCGTCGGAGAGACCCGCACACCCAGACCCAGCGGATCGGGCTGGAGGGTGCCGGCCGCGACCAGATGCTGGATCAGCGGATGGGTGGTGCGGGTGATGTCGGTGTCCATCCCGGTCGCGCGGATCAGCAGATCGAAATCGTGGCGTTCCGCATCGACGCTGCCGCGCGGCCGGATCAGCGCGGTCAGGCCGTTGTCGGCGAGGCCCGCGCGCAGCAGGCGCCCGGAGACGATCCGCAGTTGTCCGCTGGCGATCGCATCGTCGATCTCCGCCGCCGCCTGCGGCGGCATGCGGTGGCGGTGCGATTCCCAGTACGCCCGCACGTGGCGCAGGAATCGCCCGCGCCGGGTCTGCGACATTCCGCGCCAGCAGGCCTGGATTTCGGGCCTGATCGCGTCGATCACGACGCGCCAGTCGTCGACCACGCGCGTCACCGAACGCACCGCCGCGACCAGCGCATGCAGATCGCTCTCGCGCAGCGCCTTGCGCAGGTTGGGCGGCAGTTCCACCGGGTCGGCAGGCGTTGTCGTGTGCCGCTGCGGCAGCAGGCCGTGCCGCGACAGTGCGACGATCCGCCCGCGATGTCCGCGCCGGTTGAGGGTAGCGACGATGTCGACCATCGTCAGTCCGGTGCCGACGATCAGCAGCTCCGCGTCGCGATCGATGCGGTCGAGATCGCCTTCCTGCCACGGCGACGCGATGTGGCGCCAATGCCGGGCGAGCCGCGGGCCCACGCCCGGCAGTCGTTGCGGCGGCAGCGCGCCGACGGCGAGCACCACGCGGTCGCTCATGAAGCTGCTGCCGTCGTCGAGATGCACGCGATAGCCCTTGCCGTGCACGCGGTCGATCTCGATCACCTCGTTTTCCAGCGAGGTCAGATTGGTCGAGGTGACTTCGGCGTCGTGCAGCCGATCGAGCAGATACTCGCCATAGGCCACGCGCGGCAGGAACGCATCGCGCGCGCGTTCCGAGAGATTCAGCCATCGCGCGAAATCGGCGGGTTTGTCGGCGGTCGCGCCGAGTTGTCCGGCGCGCGCGTTGAGCAGATGCTCGCCGCGCGCATCGCCGTAGGCGACGCCGCCGCCGAAATTCCCGGGCGTGCCGACCAGGCAGACATCGAGCTCGGTGTCGCGCGAGGTCGCGAGTTCGGTCGCGAGCGTGCTGCCGGTGTAGCCGGCGCCGACGATGGTGATGCGCATGCGCGGTGTCTTCATGCCCGATGCCTTCCAGCCAGGTGTTTCGGCGGAGTATGCGAAGGGTCTGCGGCGCGTGTGTGAAAATTCGGTTTTGGTCGAAATATCCGGGGAAACGACCATTTCGTCGCGGGTCGAACGATTCCACGGGTTTTCGCGTGATTCCGCGATGCGTATGCCGGATGGGCATGTCCTCATGCGGACGCGTCGCGATGGTGCGCACAATTGCTGGAGCGCCCGGTAGAGCGGCCTTCAGGCCGCTGCCTTTTCGTACCGAAGAGCAGCGGCCTGAAGGCCGCTCTACCGGAATAGAAGGTCAGGCGTCGACGATCTTGAATGTCAAACCGGCCTTCGCCTGCAACCGCGCCACCAGCGTCATCCCCATCGCCGCCGCGGGCGTCCAGACATCGCCGGGCGTGCGCGCGCGGTCGATGTCGCGGGCGAGGCAGAGCGCGGCTTCGGCGATCATCTTGCTGGTTGAGCCGTAACCGGGGTCGCGGTCGCCGGCGACGCTGGCGGTGAGCGTGCGGCCGTCGGCGGTCTGGCCGAAGAACAGGGTTTCGTGACGGCCTTTCTCGCGTTGTTCGCGGTTCGGGCCCTCGCCGGGCTTGGGCAGCGAAAAACGCCGCAGCAAAGCGCGGGTCGGCGCGAAGGCGAGCATGAAGTTCTGCAGCTTCGTCTGCCGCAGCATCTTTCTGGCCCGCTTCTCGCCCGCGGGGCCGTCTCCGGTGAGTGTCCGTTCGCTGTAGACGAAGTCGGTGCCCCACGGGTGGCCGAGCAGCGCATGACTGCGATGCACGTTCTTGGTGTTGATGAGCGCCATCACGAACGGTGCGGTCCAGCTCTTCGCCAGCGTGTCGTATTCGGCGACGTGATCGTTGGGCTGGCGCGCACCCTTGAAGCCCGGAGTCAGCGCGAACGGATCGACCAGCGCGCGGCGCAGCGCCGGCGCATCCTTCGTGGCTTCGATCGTGGCCAGCATGCTGGCCACGGTGCCGCCCGAGAACGTGCCCTTGAGGACTTTCACCCGGCCATGCACGCGCTGCAGCGGCGCGCCGAGGCGCTGCTGCGCTTCGTGCTGGGTATAGGACACGCCGAGATCGAACGGAATCGAGTCGAAGCCGCAGGAGAACACGATGCGCGCGCCGCTGGCGCGGGCCTTGTCCTGCAGTTCGGGGATCATCTTCGCCATCCAGCCCGGCTCGCCGCAGAGGTCGACGTAATCGGTGCCGGCTTCGGCGCAGGCGTGGATCAGCGGTTCGCCGTAGGTCTGGTACGGGCCGACCGTGGTCAGCACCACGCGGGTCTGCCGGACCAGCGCCGCCAGCGCGTCGGCGTCGCTGGCGTCGGCCACCAGCAGCGGCAGGGCCGCATCGATGCCGAGCGCGTCGCGGACTTCGGCCAGCCGGGCGGCGCTGCGTCCGGCCATCGCCCAGCGCACGTCGCCGCCGACGCCGTAGGTCGCATTGAGATATTCCGCGACCAGCCGGCCGGTGAAGCCGGTGGCGCCGAAGACGATGATGTCGAAAGGAATGGCGTCGTAGGGTTTGTCCATCCCCCTATCTTGTCAGACTCGCCGCCCGTTGGCGCGGCCGGTGGACCGGCCGCCCCGATCGCTGTCGGGACGGCCGCTGATGGGGGGCTTTGCGGGAGACCGCGATGTCAGAACGGCGTGGCTTCGGCGGTCGCACGCAGGATCGCGCCCGCATTCGGGGTCGGGTGGCTGCACGATGCCGCGTTGATCTCGTAGAGGTCGAACTTGTAGTCCGGATTCAGCGAGATCCACGAAACGGTCGAGCTGCCGGCCCCGGTTTCGCAATGCACCAGCGAGGTGCCGCCCGGGATGCGGATATACACGCCGTATTTCCTGCCGGAAGGCGGGTTGCCCCAACGCAGGCCCACGCTGCACGGGAAGCTGGCCTTGGTGGTGCAGTCGATGTCCTTCACGCCGAGGAGGTCGGCGTTGGTCGAGGTGATGTGCATCCTGCGGACGCCGAACATCGTCGACAGATAGTTCGAGAACGTCGTGGCGGTGGTCAGCGAATCGACGACGGGGCGCGAGAAATGCATCGTGCCGGGCGACGTCGGCCATTGGCTGAAGGCGGCGATGTTCAGGAATTCGTGCTGGTTGAGCGCGGTCTGCGCGCCCTGGGCGGAGGGCGTGTAGTTGAAATAGGTTTCGAGCAGGTGGATCGGCTGGTTCCGCAGCGGGCCCATCTCGTTGTACATCTGCCCGAGATAGGTGGACATGTTGTCGTAGATGTCCACGCCCCACATTTTCGGCAGGGTGCCGGTGCCCGCGAGCAGGTTCTTCAGGCCGCTGAAGCGACCGGGCGCCCATGCGATCGAGTAGCCGAGGGTATCGTCGTTGCCGAAGGTGTAGGTGTAGTCCTGCCACAGGCGCACCATGAATGCCGGCAGTTGCCCGCCGCCGAGTCCGCCCGATTCCAGGCCGAGATCGAAGATCAGGATGTTCTTCGGCGACGCATAGAGGCCGGACAGACCGCGGGCGTTCACCTCTTCGCGGGCGGCGTTGCGGGCGTCGACCATGAAGTTCCAGACCTGCTGGTAGCGGGTCTCGTTCCACATCGGCCAGCTTTCCGGGCTGCTGTTGTAGCCGAAGCGGATGTAGATGCGGCGGAAGCCGGCGTCCAGCGCGGTGCCGACGATCGCCTTGAGGTTCGCGCGATGCTGCGGACGCAGCGCGTACCGGGTGTTGTCCATCACTTCGCCCCAGACGCCGTCGTAGACGCCGTCGTTGCAGGCGTTGTATTCGCAGTCGCCGATGTTCGAGTTGTGGATGATGATGGTGTAGGCGGTCTGGCCGCTGGCCTTCATCGCATGGATCTGCGACTGCACCAGTTTCGGGGCGAGGTGGTATTGGCCCACGGGCGTTCTGAGATTGTTCGCCGGGGTATACCAGGTGTTGTTCGGATTGGTGCCGTCGGTGGTGCCGTAGGCGTAGAGGAAATGGTTGGTGCCGCCGAAGTTCGCGCGCTTGGCCGCCGAAACGTCGGCGCAGGCGAACAGCAGCAGCGTGGCTGCGAAGATCCTTGCGAGTGATGTCATCGGAATGAGTCCTTGCATGAAGGGGGAATGTCGGAGCCTGCGCGCCGCGACAGGGTGTGGGTGATGCGGACGCACGCAGAGGCTCCGCAAGCATCAGCGGAATCCGGGACCGGAAAGGATCAACGGTATGGATGCGGGGTCGTGGCGGTGGACTTCACGCCGTGGACGACCAGAGCCCGATATGCGGGCGGGTGTCCGCACAGGACCGAAACGCGGGTGCGCATTGCGCGCAGGGGACAGAGTCGAAGGCGGGTGCGCGTTGCGCGCACCCGCGATGAAACATTACTCGGCCACCACTGAGCCGGTGCGCGGGTAGACGCGATAGATGCGGCCGCTGGTGTTGGAGCGGATGCGGATCTCGTCGCCGGCCACGCCGTCGAGATTCGCGTAGCCGACCAGCGTCCACGAGCTGCCGAAGGTGCCGGCGCCGCTGATCGACTGCAGATAGCCGCTTTGCGGACGCAGGACATGCAGCATGCCGTCCGCGCGGGCGATCGCGATGTCGTTGCCGACGACGCCATCGAAGTCGCGCACGCCGTTGCTGAGCGTCGCGTACTGATTGCCGATCCAGTAGCTGCTCAATCCGCCCGACGCCATCGAATAGATCTTCACCTCGCTCGGCAGCGCGAGCAGCAGTTCCGCACCGGTCGCGCTGTTCATGTTGCTGGCGCAGTTGGCGATCTCGGTACAGACCTTCCAGTTGTTGTTGGAAGTGATCCAGACCGTGCGCAGGATCGCGTTCCTGCCGTAGATGACCAGATTGCTGCCGCTCTCCAGCGGGATTTCCTTTCCGCTCACACCGTCCAGGTCCGCAACCGCGCCGACCGCGATGGTGAAGTTCGGTCCGATGTACTGCGAGACCTTCGTGCGCGAGTAGTGCCGGATGACGGTGAGATGGGGCGCCTGGCCCAGGACGACTTCGGCGCCGGGGGTGCCGTCGATATCGTCGATGACCGACTGCGTCCAATAGACGTTCGAGATCGGGTAGCGGGTCGCGGTGCCGTTGCCGGCGACGACGGCGATTTCGCTGTAGCCGTTGCAGACGGCTTCCAGGCTGCCGTTGCCGTCGAGGTCGGCGACCTGCATCAGCACGCCGTAGTAGGCGGTCGACGTGGTGCACGACTGGGCCAAGACCTGGGATGGCGCGGCCGCGGCCGCGGCCACCAGCAGTGCGGAACAGATTTTTCCGATGAGACCTTGCATGCGGGAACTCCTTTTCGTTGACGGGATGAATCGATGGAATGACGCGACTCGGGTCCCGACGATGGCGACGTTTCCGTTCTTCGTCTTCGCGGGCCGGAACGGCGGGGTTCCGGATGCCGCGCGTGTCGGGACCCGGGGATGGTGACGAGCCGCGATGACGCTTGCTGCAGCGTCGTCGACGTGCGTTCAGCCGACGGCAGGGCGGTATCGTGAGCGTCGTCTCATGTCGCGTAGGTGTAGACGAAATACAGGTGCATCAACGCCAGCGCCGCGAGCAGACAGCCCGCCGCGATGTGCAGGGCCGTGGTCCATTGTCCCCAGGTGCCCAGGCGATGACTGGGCAGCAGGTTCAAGACGGCGCCGGCGACCACCACCAGCATGGTCACCGCGAAGGTGGCGTGCAGGAAGCCGGCATGCGCGAATCCGGCATGCAGGACCAGCATCACCAGCATGGTCAGTCCGAGGATGCGGTGCGCCAGCTGCAGCGTGCGCTGCGCGCGCCCGCCGATCAGTCGGCGTTTGATCAGCGCCAGCGACAGATCGAAGCCCAGCAGGCCGACCAGGACATAACCGGTGGCCTGTTTGTAGGCATCGATCCGCTGCAGCCTCAGCAGCGATTCCAGACTCGGCGCCCACAGCCATGCGATGCAGGCGAGCAGGACGCCGGCCAGGCCGCACCACGATGCCGCGACCAGCGCGGTCTGATAGACGCTTCTCGATGCGGCCGCGTTGCGCGGCAGTGTCGTACTCATGGCGCGGTGTCCGCCTGATCCTGGCCACCTGCGCGACCGGCCGCGGCGGCCGGCGTCTGCGCGGCGACCGCCGTACCGTCCGGTGCGCGCGCCTGCAGCAGCAGGTTCAGCGAGGCGATCGAATTGCGCTCTTCCATCCGTCGGCGGAACGTCTGCGCATCGGGCAGATACAGGCCGTCCTTCGGCCAGCGTTCGCCCAATTGCGGACGTTCGGCCGCATCGAAGCGCGCGGTCTTCTTCAGATAAGCCTCGTACGTGTCCATCGCCGAGGCGCGATACGCCGCGAGGATTTCGACCACTTCATCGGTGGAGAGCGTTTCGCGCGCGAAGGACCAGGTGGTTGCGCCCATCACGTCGTCCTGTTTCCAGTCCTTGCGCGGACTCTTCGCATGTTCGTTGTGGCAGGTGACGCAGGCCGGCGCCGAGGCGATATCCGGGAACATCGCGGTTTGACGGCCGGTGCTGTCGTCGAGAAAAAACCGCGGCTTGCGATCCCGTTCGATGCTCGCGAAATATCGGGACTGCGCGCCCTTGAACATGTTCGAGGCCTCGATCGGATAGGTCGAGCCGAGAAACAGGTTCAGTTCCGGCACGCGCTGCTGGAGGCGATTGGCGGTCTCGCGCAGCAACAGCGCCGGCAGCGGCCCGGCATGCACATCGCGCTCTTTCCAGTCTTCGCGATAGGCCAGCCCGATCTTCTGCCCGGGCGTGACGATCTCGCCGGTGTAGATCGCGCGGATCGATGCGTTCTCCGCATCCAGCAGACGGAACAGCGTTTCCACCGGTACGTCGCGCGCGGCGCTGGCGTCGTCGAGGTCGGCCGGCGCGGTCGCGAAAAAATAGATGCCCGCCACGACCAGAGCGGCGAGCGCGAGCACGGAACGGGGAATCTTCGGCAGCGTCATTGTGCGGTCTCCGGCGGCTTGGCTTTCACGACGGTGTCGCCGTAGGGCGAGTCCGCGCGCTTGAGATAGGCGGCGACGACGCCGGGCGCGAGCGCGTCGTCGAGATCCGTGGGCGCGTCGTGGCCGTGGTTGCCGTGGAAATCGTGGCAGGCCAGGCAGGTGTCCCAGCGTTTTTCGCGGAACAGCTCGGCATGGGTCGGCGTGGCGGGATCGTCCTTCACCTGCGTATCGCCGTGGCACGCCGCGCAGAAGCCGCTGTCGGTCTGGCTCACGCGGCTGCCGGTATGTTCGCGATGACAGCTCACGCACTGCTCGGGGGCGAGCGTGCGCCGCGCGGCCTCGAAACGCGGTTCGAGGAAACGATGGGCGGGATGGCGGTCGTCGGGGTTGTCGTGGCACTCGATGCAGGCGGCGTTGCCGACCGCACGCATTCCGAAATCGGTGTCGCCGTCGCGCAGACCCACCAGGTGCTTCGCCTTCGCCTGCAGTTGCTGTCGCATCGTGCCCGGCGCTTCGCGATGGCAGTCGCTGCAGGCCAGATCCTCGTGCCCCGGATTGTGCGCCGCGTTCGGCACGAACTTCGCCAGCGCCGGCGCCAGCAGCAGCAACGGCAGGAATGCGATCGCCAACCCGGCGGCATAGGCGAGCCGGCGCACGCTGCGCCGCGGTTTGGCGTGCGATCTCAGGAAGAACGCTTCCACTCGCACATCGGCCTCGGGCACGCCCGCCTTGCGCAGGCCGTCGACGACGCTGCCCGTATAGCCCTGCGGCCCGCAGACGTAGAAGCGCGCGCCCGGGAATTCCTGCACGGTCTGCAGGATGTCCTCGTCGTCGATGCGCCCATCCACATCCTCCGCACGCAGGAAACAGCTCACTTCGCGGCTGCCCGATGCCGACGCCTCGATGCGATCGGCGTAGACCATGTCGCCGCGGTGCGAGGCGCTGTAGTCCACGTGCAGCATGTGCCCGGGGGGGCGCCCGTTCAACAGCGACAGCGCGAGGGTCACGCCGACGCCGGCCACGAAGCACACCACCGGCCGGCCGTCGCCGGGATCGGCTTCGCCGGCCGGCACCGCGATGCGCATCGGAATGGCCGCGAAGATGGTTTCGTCGGCGTCGAGCAGGCGCGTCGTCAGTTCGCCGTAGGGCAGGCGCCGCATCGCGATGCTCACGGTGTTGCCGTCTTCGGACTGCTTCACCACCGTGTAGGTACGCGTCACCCAGGCGTCGTCGATCCAGGCCTGCAGCACCACGTGCTGCGCCGGCTTCGCCTGCGGATACGGGGGGAATCCGACCAACTGCAGATCCAGCTGGATGATGTCGCGCTGCGGGAGCAGGCCATCGGTGAGCCGGGTGCGGCTCGCGTTCGCGACCTCGTACCACGGCGATTCGCCGAGCATTTCCTGCACCAGCGGCCGGCAGCAGCCGCAATGCACGCCGCAGCCGAGCTGAGTGCCGAGCGATTCGAGCGTGGACGCCGGTGCCGTCGCGATCGCGGCCTTGATCCGCGCGCGGCCGATGCCCGCGCAGTGACAGACCAGATCGTCCTGGTCCTGGGTTTCGCGGATCGGTATCGCGTCCATGCCACCTCTGACGACAGGCCATGCCGTACTGTCGGCGGCCGTGGGCCACCGGAATCCTTTCCATGCCCGGTGGCTTGCGATGCCGGGCGCCGTCGCGAGCCTCCTGTCGATCTCCGGACGCCGATGCGTCCGGATGTCGCTCGCTGACGCTATGGTTATCAGCAGCGTCCCGCTTTTTCAAGCGCCCGGAGGCCCTTTCTCGACCAAGGTCGCAGGCGCGGTACGCATGCGGGCGCGAAGCGCGACGACCGATTAGCATGGATGTCCGTCGAACAACATGCCGTCCGTCGCGACAGGATCCTTCCGTGGCCAATCCGCTGTACGACCGCCTGTTCGCGCCGCTCGCCGCGCGTTCGCATCCTTGCCTGATCCTGGCCGATGGCGCCACGATCGGCGGCGCCGAGTTCCTCGCGATGATCCATCGCGCCGCGAACGCCTTCCGCGCCGCGGGCGTCGTCTCCGGCGACCGCGTCGCGGTGCAGGTGGCGAAAACGCCCGAAGCGCTCGCGCTCTACGGCGCGGCGGTCGCGACGGGCGCGGCGTTCCTGCCGCTCAACACCGCCTATACCCCTGCCGAAGTCGATGCCTTCGTCGGCGATGCGACCCCGCGACTGCTTCTGGTCGACCCCGGCAAGGCCGACGCGCTGGCGCCGATCGCGGCGAAGCACGGAGCCACGCTGATGACCCTCGACGCTTCCGGTCGCGGCAGCTTCCGCGACCTGTGCGAGGCGCAGATCGATGCGTTCGCGGCGACGCCGCGCGGCGACGACGACCTCGCCGCGCTGCTCTACACCTCCGGTACCACCGGGCGTTCGAAGGGCGCGATGCTCAGCCACGGCAATCTGCTGTCGAACGCGGAAACGCTCGCCCGCGAATGGCGTTTCGATGCCGATGACGTGCTGCTGCACGCACTGCCGATCTTCCACACCCACGGGCTGTTCGTCGCCAGCAATGTCTCGCTGATCAGCGGTGCGACGATGATCTTCCTGCCGGGGTTCGATCTCGAAGCGATCCTGCGCCTGCTGCCGCTGTCGACGGTGTTGATGGGCGTGCCGACGTTCTACACGCGGCTGCTCGACGACGCGCGTTTCGATCGCGACCTCGTCGCGCGCATGCGGTTGTTCGTCTCCGGCTCGGCGCCGCTGCTGGCGGAGACCCATGTCGCTTTCGAGGCGCGCACGGGGCATCGCATACTCGAACGCTACGGCATGACCGAAACCAACATGAACACCTCGAACCCCTACGAGGGCGAGCGCCGCGCCGGCACAGTGGGTCCTGCGCTGCCGGGCGTGACCGTGCGCGTGGTCGACGCCGAGACCGGCGCGCCCCTGCCGGCGGGCGAGACCGGCATGGTCGAAGTGCGCGGGCCGAACGTGTTCGGCGGTTACTGGAACCTTCCGGAGAAGACGCGCGAGGAATTCCGCGACGATGGTTTCTTCATCACCGGGGATCTCGGCCGGCTCGGCGACGACGGTTATCTGACCCTGATCGGCCGCCAGAAGGATCTGATCATCACCGGCGGCTTCAACGTCTACCCGAAGGAAGTCGAACTGCTGCTCGACGAACAGCCCGGCGTGCTCGAATCCGCGGTGATCGGCGTCCCGCATCCCGATTTCGGCGAAGCGGTGATGGCGATCCTGGTGCCGCAACCCGGCGCAGCGCCCGATCTCGCGATGATCGACGCCGCGCTGCGCGAATGCCTCGCGCGCTACAAACAGCCGAAAGCGCTGGAACTGCTGCCCGAACTCCCTCGCAACACCATGGGCAAGGTGCAGAAGAACCTGCTGCGCGAACGCTTCGCGACGCGTTTCGCATCGAAGGCGTAGGGGCTGCGTCGGGCGGCGTTTTGATTGCCCGGTGCGTGATCGTTCACGCCCGCAGCCAGCGCAGCATCTGTGGATAACGCACCGGCAGCGGCTCCGGCGCGAAGCCGGGCGCGGCGGTCATCCCGGCGGCGCACAGGCCCTGCAGTCCGGGATACACGCCGAAGGCATACATCTGCAGGAGATCGCGCGATTTGCCGTTGTAACCGCCCTCGTGGATCAGCACCTCCGGCGGCAGTCCGAGTTCGACCACCGCCGCCCAGGCCCAGGCCATCGCTTCGAGCTCGCTCGCATGTTCGATGCCGGCCTCATCGGCCAGATCGTCGTTCGCACGGCCGCGGATCGCGGCAGGCAGCACCGCCAGATGCCCGGCTTCGTGCAAGAGATCCCCCGGCCACACCAGCCCGGCAGGATCGACCACCAGCCCGCCATCGCGCAGCGCGACCCCGGGCAGAAAGGTGTTCGCGGGCAATGTCTCCTCGGTGATGTCCAGACCGATCCCGGCGATGAAATCGACGATGGCGCGGTAATGATCGGCGTGATGCATGCGGCGATTCTGCCGATGGTCAGTCGCCACCGCCACCGTCGCCACCACCCCCGCTATCGCCGCCACCGCCGTCGTTGTCGCCGTGATCGTCATGGCGATCGCTCGACGACGAGCTGTCGCTGCCGCCGCCGTGGGAGTTCCGATTGCGCGACTGCTGCTGCGATCCGCGGGAACGGGATGCGGCGAAGACCACGAAGAGACCGACGAAGAGGACGATCAGGCTGATCCAGAAGGCCATGCAGGCACCTCGAATGCGACAGGTGGCGATACGGTACCGCAAGGGACAAGGCTTGGGCGAGCGCGCGACGCTTCGTATCGATCATCGGCTTCGGCTTCGGGCATCGACCCATTCATCGGGTCTCTGCCGTCTCGTTGCTTGTGCGATGCTGAAGCGTGTCGAATCACGGAGTCGGCTATCGGAAGCAGTCCTTTCGCCGGCTCTGCGGGACGCGTCATTGTTCCGTCATGGTCCTCGCTCACGCTATCGCTCAACACTGCGCGCACGATTTCCGATGCGGCGATGTGTTCGCGATCCGCGTGTGCAGCGCCTTCGACGCTCCCGGCAAGCTTGCACGATCATTGGCGCGTCGTACTCATTCACGCATCCGATGCTGGCGATCGTCTGTTCGGGTGGGCCGCACCGATTCCGCGTCGATCTTCGAAATTTGCGTTGTTGCGCCTCTCTGAATGGCTGCGGGTCCGCGTCCTTGCTTCGCTCAATCGTGATCGCTGCACGCTCTCAAATGCACGAATTCGAATATCGTTAGTCCATCGCGTCACACTCTCTCTCGTGCTCATGCACTTGAAGGCATGGCTCGCGCTCTTTATGGTTTGGAGAGTTGAAGTTGGAGCTTGAGTTTCATGAACAGAAAGATCGTGACCGGGATGTCGATTTTTTTCAGCGCCCGGTGATCGATATTTTTGACGGACAGTGATGGGCGGGATCGTGCATGGGCCGTTCGCGGCGCGCCTCGCCCGGCGGCATCGATATTTTTTTGCAGTACGCAGTGATTGATATTTTTGACGGAAGTCTGACTGTTGAGGTCGTGCCTGGACGCCGGGCTGTCTGGAGAATGGCCTGTCCGGATACTTCATGACTTTCTGGTCACTGCACCGATGGCGGCGATCTGCAGGGGGCGTGCGGTGGAAGGCCCTGCGGATCCGATCGGTCGATGCGGCTTTCGGAAACGGAATTCAAATTCATCAAGGACAGGACAGTCATGACAACAGCCGATCCCACACACTTCCACAAGCTGTACGGCGTGAGGAAGCCGAGGACGACATATCGGGCGAAGGACTTCTTCGACTATGTCCTCATGACCCTGTTCTGCGGTGCGGCCATCTATTTCATCTTCGGCCCGACGAATGTGGTGACCTGGGTCGGTCTCGCCGTATGCGCCTACATGATCGGCGCCTTCGTGTGGAGGCACGGTGCGGAGGCTTCGGTGCCGCTGTTGTTGCGCAGGCCGCAGGATGCGCTCTACATGGTCGTGTACAAGATCCAGAACATCAAGCCCGTATACTTCTTCGCGCTCGCGGTGCTTCTGCTGGAAAACTACATCATTCATCTGACGCCGGACTGGCCCCATCACACGGGGCTCATGCGGAACATCGCGTTGTGGCTTTTCTATATCCATCTCGGCGGAATCACCATCTACAGGACCGTCATCCTCGTCGATCATCTGCGCAAGCGACAGGTGGTTCGCGACTTCCTGATGGAGACGGCCTGGAAAAAGGCGTTCTCGAAGCGGGACAACGTCGTCGTCGAGATCTTCCATGCCTACTTCACGGGACTGCTGGCGCACATCGTGACGCTGGCCCCGTGGTATCTGATCATCATGCACTTCGAGTTCTCGGTCCTGGCGTTGCCACTGGCGCTGATGATCAACGTGTTCACGGAGTCCTGGTATCTGAAGGCGGTGAACGACTGGTTCTATCGGGATCATTGGTTGGGCCACAACTCCGAGCTGGAGTTCATCTACCTGCATGGCACCCATCACGACGCGATCCCGAGCGGGATGATCGCGGTTGCGGGGAATGGGCATCTCGAAGGCTTCATCCGATACCTGACCGCGTTTCCCACCTTCTTCCTGAATCCCATCGCCACGTTCGCCTTTCTGACGATGATCGTGCAGAAGGACATCGCGACGCACCAGTACATCCCCGGGGTGTATCCGAAGCTCAAGCGGGAGTATCTCGAGACCGCGCAGCATGCCACGCATCACATGGGCCAGCTCGAGCCCTACAGTTTCGGCCTGAAGAAATTCCCGCCGACCGAAGCCGAAGCGGAGGCCGCGAAGAAGCCATCGTTCGCCATTCCGGACGAGCTCATGAATTCGATCGGGCTCGACGAACAGTTGACCGGGTTTCGATGGGACAGCGAAAGCTATCGCAAATACATGCGTCTTTTCGACAAATATTCCAATGCGCATGTGACGGAGACGGATCCGCTGAACGCGACCGGCGATTCGTCCCCGATGCAGTAGGCATCGGACGCCGACGAGTCGCGGCAGGATCGGAGCTGCACACGCGCGCCAGCACGCCGCGCCGCGATTGGGGTTGTGTCGCAGGGGGGCGTCCGGGTTTGATCGGTCTCGACCCCGGAGTGTCGTGGCAGCTGCTGTGCCCACGAAAAAGCGCCGGTTTTCCGGCGCTGTTGCATGAAGCGATTGATTGTTTCGGCAATCGAAAAATCCGGTGCGCCCGGGGCGCACCTTACGGGAGTCGTGCGAGTTCGAACTGCGTGCGGCCGCTGGCGGCGGTGATGAGGGCGAGGACGCGGGTGGCTTCGTGGTCGACGCGGTCCCAGGTGAAGCGCCAGGTCCAGTTGTGGTCGCCGACGGTGCCGGGGGTGTTCATGCGGTGCTCGACGCCGAGGCCCAGCACGTCCTGCAATTGGCAGACGGCGAGGTTGGCGACGGAGTTGCAGCAGGCGCGGATCATCGCCCAGTGCACGTCGCCGTCGCTGGCGGGCAGATAGCTGCCGGCGTAGGCGCGTTCGCGCTCGGTGGCCGTGTTCCACCAGCCGCGCACGGTGTGGTTGTCGTGGGTACCGGTGTAGGCCACGAACGGGCGGTCCCAGTTGTGCGGCAGGAAATCGTCGTTGGCGTCGGTGCCGAAGCCGAACTGCAGGATCTTCATGCCGGGGAAGCCGCAGCCGTCGCGCAGCGCGATCACGTCGGGCGTGATCAGGCCGAGATCTTCGGCCACGATGGGCAACGGACCGAGCACGCGTTCGATCGCGTCGAACAGCGCCTTGCCCGGGCCCGGTTTCCATTCGCCTTCTTCGGCGGTGGGGCAGGTGGCCGGAATCTCGTAGTAGCCGGCGAAGCCGCGGAAGTGATCGATGCGGAACACGTCGGCCTGATCGAGCGCGCGGCGCAGGCGTGCGGTCCACCACGCGAAATCTTCCTTCGCCATCCGGTCCCAGCGATACAGCGGGTTGCCCCAGCGCTGGCCGGTGGGCGCCATCGCGTCCGGTGGGCAACCGGCGACCGACGTGGGCTGATGCGCGTCATCGAGCAGATACAGATCGGGACGCGACCAGCAGTCGGCGCTGTGGTGGGCGATGAAGATCGGCAGATCGCCCATGATCGCGATGCCGCGCGCGTTGGCATAGGTCTTGAGTGCATGCGACTGGGTATCGAAGCACCACTGCACGAAGGCCCAGAAGCCGATCTCGGCGGCGTGCTGTTTGCGGGCGGCGTCGAGTGCGGTCTTCTCGCGTGCGCACAGCGGCGCCGGCCACTGCCACCACGGTTGGCCGCCGTGCGCCGTTTCCAGCGCCATGAACAGGGTGTAGTCGTCGAGCCAGCCGGCCTGCGCCCCGCACCATTGCGCGAACGCGGCGTGTTCGGTCTTGCTGCCCCGGGCGACGAACCCCGCATGCGCCGCGCGCAACTGGGTCTGACGCCAGCCGATGACCTTGCCGAAATCGACGCGGTGCGAGTCGAAGCCGCCCTCCGGCAGCGTCGGCGCGGGCAGCCAGCCGGCGCCGATCAGCGGTTCCAGCGCGACCATCAGCGGGCTGCCGGCGAACGCGGACACGCTCTGGTACGGCGAATTGCCGGGGCCGATCGGATTGGTCGGCAGCCATTGCCAGATGCGCTGGCCCGCGGACTGCAGCCAGTCGACGAAGCGATAGGCGTCCGGCCCGAAATCGCCGATGCCATGCGGCCCGGGCAGCGACGTCACGTGCAGCAGCACACCGGCCGCACGTTGTTCGAGATCGATCATCGGGAAATCTCCAGAGAAAGCGGGTCCTTGGCATGCGCGTCCTGACCATGCGGGTCGCGACGCAGCAGCACCAGGGCGCGAAACGGTACATCGAACGCGCCGTCGGCGGCCCGTGCGATCGGTCCTGCGGCGAGCGTGCCGCTGCTGTCCACGGCGAGCCGCCACGGGCCGTGCGGCAGACGGAAGCGGGCCGGCTGCGCGCCGGGGTTGAAGATGATGCTCCAGCGCGGTGGCGACGTAGCGTCGCTCGCGAGCTGGCAGGCGAAGGCATGGGCGTGCGCGTCGTGCCAGTCGTCCACCTGCATCGCTTCGCCATCGGGGCGCAGCCAGTGGATCGCAGGTTCGTGCGCGTCGGGTGCGGGCGAGAACCAGCGCGGGTGACGCAGCAGCGGGTCTTCGCGACGCAGCGCGATGAGCGCGGCGACGAAATCGATGTCGTCGTCGTTCGCGTCGCCCGATGCCCGCCAGTCCAGCCAGCCGGTGGCGTTGTCCTGGCAATAGGCGTTGTTGTTGCCGCGCTGGCTGTTGCCGAACTCGTCGCCGGCGCAGAGCATCGGCGTGCCCTGCGCGAGCAGCACGGTGGCGAGCAGCGCGCGGCGCACGCGACGTCGGGTGTCGGCCAGCTGCGGATGATCGCTCGGGCCTTCGCTGCCGAAGTTCGCGCAGACTTCGTGGGCATGGCCGTCGCGGTTGTGTTCGCCGTTGGCGAGATTGTGTTTCTCGCGATAGGTGACGACATCCGCGAGGGTGCGGCCGTCGTGCGCGGCGACGAAGTTGACGCTGGCCACGGGCAAACGGCGGCCATGATGGAACAGGTCGCTGGAGGCGGTGAAGCGGCGCGCGAATTCGCTGCGACCGACCTGCGCGCCGGCGTCGTGACCGAGCCAGTAGCCGCGCGCGGCGTCGCGGAAGCGGTCGTTCCATTCGAGGAAACGGCCGGGCAGGCGGCCCAGTTGATATCCGTCGTGGCCGCAGTCCCATGGCTCGGCGATCAGATGCACCTGCGACAGCACCGGGTCCTGACGCAATGCGATCCAGAACGGCGCGGTCGGATCGAACCCGTGCCGCGTGCGTCCGAGCGCGGGCGCGAGATCGAAGCGGAAGCCGTCGACGCCCATGACTTCGACCCAATAGCGCAGCGAGTCGAGCACGAACTGGGTCACCCGCGGATGGATCAGGCGGAGGGTGTTGCCGCAGCCGCTGGCGTTGTCGTAACGGCTGCGGTCGTCGGCCATCAGCCGGTACCAGCTGGCGTTGTCGAGGCCGCGGAACGAGAGCGTCGGCCCGTGTTCGTCGCCTTCGGCGGTGTGGTTGTAGACGACGTCGAGCACCATGTCGAAACCGGCGGCCTGCAGGGTCACCACCATCGATTTGAATTCGGCGATCGTGCCGCCGGGCGCACGGTCGTGGGCGTAGCGCGCGTCGGGGCAGAAGAAGCCGAGGGTGTTGTAGCCCCAGTAATTGACCAGGCCGCGATCGCGCAGCGCCTGTTCGTCCAGCGCGGTCTGCACCGGCAGCAGCGACAGCGCGGTGACGCCGAGCCGCTGCAGATGCGCGATCGCCGCCGGATGCGCCAACCCGGCATAGGTGCCGCGGAGCGCATCGGGAATGCCGGGCAACGTCATCGTGAAGCCCTTGACGTGCAGTTCGTACAGCACGAGTTCCGACAGCGCGCGGCGCGGCCGTTGCGGCGAACGCAGCGCCGGCGCATCGGGTGCGGCGACCCGGGTCTTCAGCGCGAAGGCCCCGTTGTCGCGGGTGTCGAGCACGCGCGCGCCATCCGGATGGCCGTGCGCATGCGCGAAATGTTCGGAGCGCCATTCGAAGCGGCCGACGATCTCGCGCGCGTACGGATCGAGCAGCAGTTTGTGAGGATTGAAGCGATAGCCGGATTCCGGCTTCCAACTGCCGTGTGCGCGATAGCCGTAGATCAGGCCGGGGCCGGCATCGGGCAGCACACCGGCGAAGACACCGTCTTCGACGTGCGGCAGTTCGTGGCGCGCGCGTTCCTGCCGGCCGTCGTCGTCGAACACGCACAGCTCCATACGCTTCGCGCGCTGCGAGAACACCGCGAAGTTGACGCCGCCATCGACGACGTGCGCGCCCAGCGGCGCGGGGCGGCCGGGCTGAAGCGATGCGGGTGCTGGCTCAGTCATGATCCGCGGCGGCCCCATGCGCAGAGCCGCTTTTCGTAGGAGCGACGCGTGTCGCGACTGGATGATCGAGCGCGTCGGATCGCGGGCAGGTCGCGACGTGCGGCGCTCCTGCGAAAGGCGAGAAGCCGGGATTCCGGTGATCATCGATCATGCCGGCACCAGGATCAGTGTCGACAGCGGCGGCAGGTTCAGCGCGAGCGAACGCGCGTGGCCGCCGGCCGGCACCGCTTCGGTGCGCAATGCCTGCGCGCCGTTGCCGAGGTCGCTGCCGCCGTAGTGGCGCGAGTCGGTGTTGAGGGCTTCGCGCCACGCGGCGGCGCCATCGTCGGGCACGCCGAGACGATAGCCGTGACGCGGCACCGGGGTGAAATTGCAGATCACCAGCGCGGTGCCGCCGTCGCCGTCGCGGCGGATCCAGGCGAACACCGACTGGTCGCGATCGTCGCCGACCAGCCACGCGAAGCCGGCGGCGATGCAGTCGAGCCGATGCAGCGCAGAGGTGTCGCGATAGAGGCGGTTGAGATCGCGGACGAGAGCGCGCATGCCGGCGTGTCGCGCGTCCTGCAGCAGATGCCAGGGCAGCGCTTCGTCGTGACGCCATTCGTGGGGCTGCGCGAATTCCTGGCCCATGAACAGCAGTTTCTTGCCCGGGTGGCCCCACATGAAACCCAGGTAAGCGCGCAGATTGGCGAAGCGTTGCCAGTCGTCGCCGGGCATCTTCTGCAGCAACGAACCCTTGCCGTGCACCACTTCATCGTGCGACAGCGGCAGCACGAAGTTCTCGCTGAAGGCATAGACCAGGCCGAAGGTCATCAGGTCGTGGTGCCAGCGCCGGTGCACGGGGTCTTCGTGCACGTAGCGCAGCGTGTCGTTCATCCAGCCCATGTTCCATTTGTAATGGAAGCCGAGGCCGCCGACGTGCGTGGGCGCGGAGACGCCGGGAAAACTGGTGGATTCTTCGGCGAGAGCGATTGCGCCGGGCACGTCGCCGCCGATCCGGGCGTTGATGGTCTGCAGCAGCGAGATCGCTTCGAGATTCTCGCGGCCGCCGAACGCGTTCGGGATCCATTCGCCATCGTTGCGCGAATAGTCGCGATACAGCATCGACGCCACCGCATCCACGCGCAGACCGTCGATGCCGTACTGCTCCAGCCAGTGCAGCGCGCTGCCGGCCAGGAAGGCGCGCACTTCGGTGCGGCCGAAGTTGTAGATCAGCGTGCCCCAGTCGCGGTGCTCGCCTTCCTTCGGATCGGCGTATTCGAACAGCGCGGTGCCGTCGAAGCGCGCCAGGCCGTGCGCGTCCTTCGGGAAATGCGCGGGCACCCAGTCGATCAGCACGCCGAGACCGCGCACGTGGCAGGCCTCGACGAAGCGCGCGAATCCTTCGGGCGTGCCGAAGCGTGCGGTCGGCGCGAACATGCCGAGCGTCTGATAGCCCCACGAGCCGTCGAACGGATGCTCGGACACCGGCAGCAGTTCGATGTGGGTGAAGCCGAGGTCGGCCGCGTACGCCGGCAGCTGTGCGGCGAGCGCGTCCCAGTCGGGAAACCCGCCGTGCGCATCGCGCCGCCACGAGCCCGGATGCACTTCGTAGATGCTGACCGGCGCGTGGCGATCGTTGGCGGCGGCGCGCTCCGGCGGCAACAGGCGCGGCGGCATCGGCGCGGCGACCTTGCTGGCGGTGCCCGGACGCAGTTCGGATGCGCGCGCGAACGGATCGGCCCTGGTCGGCAGCAGCGTGCCGTCGCCTGCGACGAGTTCGAATTTGTACAGATCGCCGGGCACGACGTGCGGCACGAAAATTTCCCACACGCCCGCCGTGTGGCGCAGGCGCATCGGGTGGCGACGACCGTCCCAGCCGTTGAAATCGCCGACGACGCTGACGCGGCGCGCGTTCGGCGCCCACACCGCGAAACGCACGCCGTCGATGCCGCCGATGCGGCACGGATGCGCACCGAGGAAGCCGTGCGGGCGCAGTTCGCGGCCGTCGCGGAAATCCGCGAGCTGGTCTTCGTCGAGCTGCGGGCCGAAAGCGTAGGCGTCGCAATAGGTGCCGGTTTCGCCGCTCTGCCAGCGCACGCGCAGGCGATAGTCGAAGCGCTTGCGCCGCAGCGGCACGCGGGCTTCGAAGAAACCGTCGCGATGATGCAGCAGATCGGTCAGCGCCCTGCCGCTGGCGGCATCGAGCACTTCGACCGCTTCGGCGCCGGGCAGCAGCGCACGCAGCCAGAGTTTGCCGGCGGCATCGGCGTGCAGGCCCAGCACCGCGAACGGATCGGCGTGCCGCGCTTCCAGCAGCGCCGCGATGTCCCCCTGTGCGAGCATGCTCAGCCGGGGATCCGTCCCGGTGGCGGCGTCGCGCCCGCCCAGACCTTGTCGACGTATTCGCGCACGGTGCGGTCGGTGGAGAAGAAGCCCATGCCGGCGATGTTGCGCAGCGCGCGGGCGTTCCATGCGGCCGGATCGCGATACAGCGCATCGACCCGCGCCTGGGTGGCGACGTAGTCGGCGAAATCCGCGAGCAGCAGGTACGGATCGGCGCCGAGCAGGCCGTCGACCAGCGCGCGGTAACGCTTCGGTTCGCCCGGGCTGAAACCGCCGTTGCCGATGGCGTCGAGCACGTCGCGCAGCGCGGCGTTCTGGCCGGCGATCCAGCGCGGGTCGTAACCGATCGCGCGCAGCTTCGCGATGTCGTCGGTGCGCAGGCCGAACACGAACATGTTCTCTTCGCCCATCGCCTGCGCCATTTCGATGTTGGCGCCGTCCCAGGTGCCGATGGTCAGCGCGCCGTTCATCGCGAACTTCATGTTGCCGGTGCCCGAGGCCTCGGTGCCGGCGGTGGAGATCTGTTCGGACAGATCGGCCGCGGGAATGATGGTTTCCGCGAGGCTCACGCCATAGTTCGGCAGGAACACGACCTTGAGTTTGCCGCCGAGCCGCGGGTCGCTGTTGACGGTGCGGCCGATGTCGTGGGCGAGGCGGATGATCTGCTTGGCGGTGTGGTAAGCGGAAGCGGCCTTGCCGGCGAGGATCACGGTGCGCGGCACCCAGCCGTTGCCGTCCGGGCCGTCGGGCTGCGCCAGCATCGCCCGATAGCGCGCGACCACGTGCAGCAGGTTGAGCAGTTGCCGCTTGTATTCGTGGATCCGCTTGATCTGCACGTCGAACAGCGAATCCGGATCGACCTCGATGCCGAGTTCGTTGCGGATCAGCGCGGTGAGCCGCTGCTTGTTGGCGCGCTTGACCGCAGCGAGGCGCGCGCCCAGCGCGGCGTCGTCGGCACGCGCGCGCAGCGCGTCCAGTTCGCCCAGATCGCGGCGCCAGCCTTGGCCGATGCTGTCGTCGAGCAGGGCCGACAGTCCGGGATTCGCCTGCTGCAGCCAGCGTCGCGGGGTGACGCCGTTGGTGACGTTGATGAAGCGCTCGGGGAAGAGTCCGGCGAAGTCGGCGAAGATCGTGTCGACCATCAGGTCCGAATGCAGTTTCGCGACGCCGTTGACGCGATGCGAGGCCAGCACCGCGAGCGCGGCCATCTTCACCCGACGGCCCTGGGTTTCGTCGATCAGCGACACGCTGCGCACGAGTGCTTCGTCGCCCGGGTGGCGGCGGCGGACGCTTTCGAGGAACTCGTGGTTGAGGCGATAGATGATTTCGAGATGGCGCGGCAGCAGCGCTTCGAACATCCGCAGCGGCCAGGTTTCCAGCGCTTCGGGCATCAGCGTGTGGTTGGTGTACGACACCGCGCGGCGGGTGATCGCCCAGGCGTCGTCCCAGGAGAGGTTGTGTTCGTCCACCAGCAGGCGCATCAGCTCGGCTGGCGTCAGCGCGGGATGGGTGTCGTTGAGATGGACCGCATTGCCGTGGCCCAGTTGTTCCAGCGCGCGGCCTTCGGCGAGATGGCGGGCGATCAGGTCCTGCAACGAGGCGCTGACCAGCAGCGCTTCCTGTTTCAGGCGCAGCTCGCGGCCGGCGTCCGTGCTGTCGTCGGGATACAGCACCCAGTTCAACGCATCGGCGGCGACCTGATGGCGCGCGGCGCCGGCATGATCGCCGCGGCAGAACGCGGCGAAATCGATCGGCGCCTCGGCGCTGGCCTGCCACTGGCGCAATGTGGACACGCGGTGGCCGTGATGCGCCGGCACCACGAAATCGAAGGCGCGCGCGATCACGCGTTCCGCCGGTTGCCAGCGGCGGCCGCCGATGCCGTCGGAGCCGACGCTGCCGCCGAAGCCGACGGTGTACTCGACGTCGGTCCGTTCGATGTCCCACAGCGCGCCGTGACGCAGCCAGTCGTCGGGGCGCTCGATCTGGCGGCCGTCCTGGGTGGCCTGCGCGAACATGCCGTAGCGGTAGCGCAGGCCGTAGCCGAACGACGGAAGGCCCGTTTCGGCGAACGAATCGAGAAAACACGCGGCCAGCCGGCCGAGTCCGCCGTTGCCGAGCGCGGCGTCGGGCTCGGCTTCGAGCACGTCGGCCAGCGACAGGCCGCCGGCGGCGAGTTCGCGCTGCAGTTCGGGCTCCAGCCTCAGCGCCGACAGCGCGTTGCGCAGGGCGCGGCCCATCAGGAATTCCATCGACAGGTAATGCACGCGACGCTGCGAGGGATCGCGACGCGCGTCTTCGGCCTGGGTCGCGGCCCAGCGCGCGGCCAGCGCGTTGCGGCAGGTGTCGGCGGCGGCGCGCAGCGCGGTGCGTGCGGCCGGAACCGCGCCGGGCGCGCCGCCGGCTTCGCCGCGGGCGGTCGCCAGCGCCGCGCGGAACGCCGGCAGCAGGTCGCTCTGCGCGGCTGTCGTCGCAGGCGTGCCGGTCTCGTCGCGCGTCGCGCCGGTATCGATCTGATGCATGTATCGCTCTCCGCAGTGGACCTGCATGGGTCCGGGGCACGGCGATCCCGGGGCGGACGCCGTCGCTTGAACCCGCGAAGCTTAGGAGCCGCATGCCTCCGGAGCGACCCCGCTACAATCGTATTCACCGCGGGAGTGGGCGCACCGGCCCGGAACGCCGTGTTGCATACGTATTCATCCCGTGCCGCGCGCACGCCGTTTATTGCGATGCAGCATCGTTCGCCGCGGAGTTCGCCTCGGATTCGGGGCGCCATACTCGCCACCGCTGCCATCCCACGACGAGGCCCGCCGCATGCGTCGACGCGAATTCCTGGCTCTCGGTGCGCTCGGTCTGGGCGCGGCGATGACCGCGCGCGGTGCGCGTGCGCGACCGATCATCGATCCGATCTGGTCCGAAGTCTTCGCGCGGATGCCGCCCGCGCTGGCCGCGGTCGCGCACGATCCCGCGCATGCGGTGCAGGTGCGCTGGCTGCGCGGCCTGCGCGCCGCCGACGGAGTGCGACACGTGTCCACCCACGACTTGGGCATGACCCCGCGCCTCTGGTTTCCCGCCGCCAGCGTGGTCAAGCTGCCGATGGCATTGTTGATGGCCGAAGCGGTGCAGGCCGCTGGCGGCGATGCCGCCAGCGTGCTGCGTCTGCACGCGCCGCCGATCAGCGGGGCCTGGGCAGACAAACCGCGCGGCGAAACGCTCGACGAATCGTTCGCGCGCGGATTGGCCCGGACCTTCGCGGTCAGCGACAACGTGCCGTTCAATCGCTGGTTCGAACTGCTCGGCGGCGATGCGATCCACCGGCGCCTGGCGGCATTGGGCTATCCGCACGTGCGCCTGATCGCGCGCATCGGATCGTCCGACATCGACGCCAATCGCCGCAGCGGCGGTGGCCGCTTGCTGTCTTCGAACGGCGATCTCCTGCGCGACTTCGCGCCCGCGGTCGCCGCCGCGCGGCGGTTTCCGTTCGGTGCGGCGCGGCTGGGCGAAGGCTGGCGCAACGACGACGGCAGCGTCACTCCCGGGCCGCACGATTTCTCGCGCGCGAACTTCCTGCCGCTGGCCGATGCGCTGCGCATGCTGCAGGCGTTCCTGCGCCCGGAATCGGTGCCGGCGACGCAGCGCTGGCGGATCGACGATCCGCTGCGCGGGTCGCTGTTGCGCGCGCTGAGCCTGCGGCCGCGCGACAGCATCGATCCGGTCTACGACGAAGCGGAACATCCCGACGGTCATGCGCGCTGGTTCTTCGTCGGCGACGGCAAGACACGTTATCCCGATGGACTGACCGTGTTCGGCAAGAGCGGCATGGCCTACGGCTCGCTCAGCGAAGTGGCCTGGGTGGTCGATCGCGCATCGGGCCGGGAATTCATGCTGGCCGCGAGCATCCGGGTCAACGCCGACGGCATCTACAACGATGATCGTTACGAATACGACGGCATCGGTCTGCCGTTCATGGCAGCATTGGGCCGCGCGGTGCTCGACGTCGAGCGTCGGCGAAGTCCCGGAGGAGGGCGCGCATGAACGGAACGATGCGGCGGGACCCGGCGTGAAATTCGGCGTGCTCAGGACCATCGTGCTGCTGCGCAGGCATCCGGCGGGTCTGCTGCTGCTGGGGCAGTTGGCGGGCGTCATCCTGTATCCGGTGCTCGACGATTCCGCGCTCGGGCGCACCGTGTTGGGTGGCTTCGGGCTGATGGTGCTGGCGCTGGTGCTGTGGGTGATCAATCGCAGCCCGGCGGTGAACTGGATCGCGTGGTGCATGGCGGTGCCGTCCGCGGTGTGCATGCTGGCCACGAACGTGGTGGCATGGCCATGGCTGCTGCCCACCGCGCATCTGCTGGAAGCGGTGCTCTATCTGTATGCGGCGATCGGCCTGATCGCCTACATGTTCGACGATCATCGCGTCACCCTCGACGAGCTGCTGGCGGTGGGCGCGGTGTTCACGCTGCTGGCGTGGTCGTGGGCGTTCGCCTACTCGGTCTGCCAGATCTGGTATCCCGGCAGTTTCCCGATGAACGGGTCGCAGATACCGCAGCGCACCTGGATGGAACTGCTGTTCGTGAGCTTCAGCGTGCTGTCGGGCGTGGGCCTGAGCGACATCACCCCGGCCACGTTGCCGGCGCGCGCGCTGACGATGTTGCAGATGTTCGCGGGCGTGATGTACATCGCGATCGTGGTCTCGCGCCTGGTCGGTCTGTCGGCGCGGCCGCGGGTGGACTGAGCCGCGCGGACCGGGCGATGTGATCCGCCCGGCCGCTGTGCCGAGTTTGGCGGCCCGGGTGTCCCGTCTTGACCTGTGCCGCAGTGACCTGCGGCACTGTGTCGAATGGCGGCCCGGGTGCAGGCTGCCGCGACGGCCTCTCGCCACGACCGGCGCGCATGCGCCTCCCACCGGGCTTCGCCGATGCTGAAATCCCACGCCAACCTGCTCGATCCCCGTCCCTCCGACCGCCTGCGGATCGGCGACCGCGTGGTCGACATTCCGCTGCGCGAGATCGCGCCGGTGGACGGCGGCGAGCCGGTGCGGGTGACGTTGAAGTCGCTGGGCGTGCTGATGGTGCTGGTGGCGCATGCGGGCCGGCTGGTCAGCCGCGAAGCGCTGCTGGAATGGGTCTGGCCGGACACGCTGCCGACCGACGACGTGGTGACCCAGGCGATCACCCAACTGCGCAGGGCGCTGGGCGACGAACGCGGGCGCGCGCGCGCCATCGAGACCCTGCCGAAGCAGGGCTATCGCCTGGTCGCGCCGATCGAATGGCTGGTGGACGCGCCCGTGCCCGAACCGGAATCCGCATTGCCCGGCACCGCGTCCGCATCGTCGCCGACCGCCACGGGTCCACCCCGCCGTTGGCCCTGGTTGGCGGCCGCCGCCGTGGCGCTGGTGCCGGGCCTGTTCGTCGCGGCGCGGATGTTCGAATGGCGCCCGCCGGCCGCGCCCGCGGCGATGCTGCCGTCGTCGTCGCCGACGACCGCGGAGCGCCTCGAATTCCAGCGGATCGCATCGATGCCCGCGGCCGAGGAGCGGCCCAGCCTCTCGCCCGATGGCGCGTTGGTGGTCTACACCCGCAGCGTGAACAAGGGCGCCAGCGCGACCCTGATGCTGCAGACCTCCACCGCCACGCCGCCGCGCGCGCTGACCGAGGCGGTGCCCGGGCACTACGACCTGATGCCGGCGTGGTCGCCCGACGGCCGCGAAATCGCGTTCGTGCGCAGCGGCCCGGATCGCTGTCTGGTGATGGCGATTCCCGCCGCGGGCGGCAGCGCGCGGGAACTCGGCGAATGCATCGACGGCGAATCGCACCCGGTGGCGTGGTATCCGGACGGCAAGGCGCTGGTCGGTGCGCGCAAGAACGGCTACTCGACCCGCACCGGCGTCGACAAGGCGCTGTACCGGATGGCGCTCGACCGCGGTCGCTGGGAGCGCATTCCCTACGCGCGCGCGCCCACCGATGAAGATCTTTCGCCGGTGGTCTCTCCGGACGGGCGCTGGATCGCGTTCCAGCGCAACGTGTCGCTGGCCGATCTGTGGCGGATTCCGGTCGGCGGCGGCACGCCGGAGCGGTTGACCGATCTGCGCACCAACATCTACGGCCTGGCGTGGACGCCGGACAGTCGCGGCCTGCTGTTCACGCGCTATCGCGACGGCAAGGTCGTGCTGTCGACCCTCGATCTGGGTAGCGGCCGCATCACCGACCATCCGGGTGGCGAAAGCAGTTTCATGTTTCCGTCGGTCTCCGCCGGGGACGGCACCGTCGCGTTCGAGGTCGAGAACATGCGGTCGATCGCGCGCCGGCTCGCGCTGGGCGACGGCGCATCGGCGCTGGGCCGCTCGGAAGTGCTGTTCGACAGCACCGGCTCCAATCTGTTGCCGTCGATCGCGCCCGACGGCCGCCAGGCGCTGTTCGTGTCCGACCGCACCGGCGACATGCGCCTGTGGTGGCAGGACACGACCCGGCCGGATACTCTGCGTTCGTTCGAGGGCTTCATCCCGTTGCCGCGCCATCCGGTGATGTGGCATCCGGATTCGCGACGCGCGCTCGCCATCGGCCGGCCGCCGGGCGGCAAGACCGGCATCTACGAAATCGAACCCGCGCGCGGGCGCATGACCCGGCTGGCGGCGCCCGACGGCGATCCGGTGCACGTCGCTTACCATCCCGATCCCGATCGTCTGCTGGTGGTGGCCGACCACGGCGAAGGCCGGCTCGGGGTCACGCTCTACGACCGCAGCGCGCGCCCGTGGCGTGCGCTGGCGCAGGTGGCCGACGTTGCGGTGGCGGTGGTCGATCCGCGCCATCGCCGGATCGTGCTGGCCAGCATGTCCACCCCCGAGATCCGCAGCGCCGATTTCGCGCTGGGCGATGTCCGCACCATCGACCGGGTGGCGAGCCAGCGTCGCAACCGCATGCTGGTGGCGACCGATGAAGGCGTGCGGGTGATGGATGCCAATACGTGTTCCTGGTTCTGGCGACTGGTCGCCGCCGAAGGTGCGGACACGCCCGCGCGCCAGGACGGGCGTTGCCTCGGCAACGGCGAGTGGTGGCTGGAAGGCGTGACCTACGCTCCGGCCTCGCGTTCGGTCTACGTCTCCGTGATCCAGGACACCCAGACCGATATCGGGGTCGCGCCGATTCCCGGTCTGGGCGGCATCGGTCTGGGCAACTTCGGAACCCGCGTCCGCCCCGCCGCAAGTCGTTGATCCATCGGGTTTCGGAACGATTTCGGAACGTATTCGCGCCGATTTAGCCGAAATCTCCGGAAAATTTCCTGTCGCTCCGCCGCGATCCGGTCACACCGGAGACCACATTCGGCACGGAGCGCAGACATGCAACTCGAACACACGGCATCGCCCCCTCGCATTCCCCTGTCCATCGTCCGTCACCACGCGCTGGCGGATCGGGGCGCTTCGGTGGATCTGCGGGAGCCTCCTCTCGACACTCCGCTCGACAGCCATCGTCCCTTCGATCATGCGTGCCGCTGGCTCGCGGTCGCACGCATGGGCAGCGTCCGCACCGGTGGCGGCGGGTTCTCGATCTGGTTCCAGTTGCGCGGATGCACCCGGGTCCAGGCGCGCGAAGGCAGCTTCGTCCTGAACCCCGGCGAGTGGCTGGCGCTGGATCGCGATTCGGTCCCGGCGCTGCTCGCAGGCCGTCATGGCGCCACGCTGGGTCTGCTGTTGCCGGCGGAACCGGGCGGCGCGCGGCGTGCCGATCTGCTGCCGGGTCGCGGCCGCATGAGCCGTCGCGATCTGCGCATCGCGATCCGGCTGTGGCGCAACGGCCGCGATGCGAGCGCAGGCGCCGCGGCCGGGCACGAAGCGGCGGTGCGCGCGCTCGCATCGATGCTGTCGCATCTCACCGCGCTGCAGGGCGAACTCGATCGCGGCATCGCCCGCTGCCCCGGGCGTTCGATGCGGCGCAAGCGTCAGGTGTTCGGACGCCTGCAGCGCGCGCGCCTGTTCCTAGACGGACATCGCGACCGCGTCGTGCGTCTGACCGAACTCGCCGAACTCACCAGTTTTTCCAGCTGGTATCTGTCGAAGACCTTCCACGACATCTACGACGAGAGTCCTCAGGCCGCGTCGGTGCGTCTGCGTCTGGAACATGCCTGCGAACTGCTCGCGGGTACCGACGCCGCAATCAGCGAGATCGGCGCCTGCTGCGGTTTCGAGAACAGCTGCAGCTTCGCGCGCGCCTTCCGCGCGCGCTATCGCACCACCGCCACCGCCTGGCGCGACGCGTCGCGGCGGGGCGCCAAGGTCGGCACAGGCACGAAACCCGCCGCGCAAAGCGGCGCATCGGCACGAAACGTAATGTGGCCCGAGCTTTGACGCCGCACTAACGCAACGCCGCGCAGCGATGCCTCCGCGCATCGCGGTGCGTTCGCATCCGGCGCATTCGCACAGTCCAGCACTCACTTCTCATGGAGACGACGATGACCCCATCCCATCCGCACGCCGCCGCGCCGGCCACACTGCCGCTCGCCGTCGCGGCCGCACTCGCTTCGGCCGCACTGCTGCCCGCCACCGCGCAGGCGCAGGACAGCGACGCGCAGGACGAACTCGACACCGTCGTCGTCACCGGTTCGCGCATTCCGCGCGCCGCCGAAGTCGAAGGCACCTCGCCGGTGCTCACCATCGACCGCACCGCGATCGAGGCCAGCGGCCTCACCTCGGTCGGCGACATCCTGTTCAACATCGCCGCCAGCGACGGCGGCGCGCTGCGCAACGTCACCACCGGCACCAACGGCAGCGACGGCACCCAGAACATCTCGCTCCGCGGCCTCGGCGCCAACCGCACGCTGATCCTGGTCAACGGCCGTCGCTGGATCACCGCCGGCA
This sequence comes from uncultured Lysobacteraceae bacterium, assembly GCA_946480825.1. Next base: position 17,558 of record CAMLLG010000025.1, on the reverse strand, counting down.
TCACCAACGCCGCCGTGGTCGATCTCAATTCGATTCCGGTCTCGGTGGTCGAACGCATCGAAGTGCTGAAGGACGGCGCCTCGGCGATCTACGGCTCCGACGCCATCGCCGGCGTGATCAACGTGATCACCCGCAGGAATTTCGAAGGCGCCGAAGCCAACGCCTACCTCGGCGGCTACGGCAAGGGCGACGGCTTCCAGCAGTCCTACGATTTCACCGTCGGCGCCGGCAGCGAGCGCTGGAACGCGGTGTTCAACATCGCCTATCAGGACCAGGAACCGGTCTACGCCGGTGATCGCGAGATCGCGTCGGTGCCGGTGTACGGCGGCGGCGATCTCGCTTCCGGCGGTCTGTTCGGTTCCGGCACCAGCCTGCGCGGCAATTTCACCCGCTGCGCGGGTGCGCTCACGCCGACCGCCTCCGGTTTCCGGACCTGCACGCCCGTCGCCGGTGGCCCGTACACCCTCAGGCCGGGCGAAGACGGCCGCCAGGCCTCCGATTTCCGCGCCTTCATCAACTATACGTTCGACGGCTCCGGCAGCTCCGACCGTTACAACTTCGCGCCGGTGAACTATCTGTTGCAGCCGATCGAACGCTTCGGCGTCTACGGTCAGACATCGCTGCGCCTGACCGATCGCATCAACTTCAATGCGATGGCCACCTACGTCCAGCGCAGTTCCGACCAACAGTTGGCGGAAGTGCCGCTGACCATGGACATCCGCGGGCTGGCCGGCCCGCAGTGGGCGTTCGCGCCGACCGCGGGCAACGTGTTCAATCCGTTCGGCGAAGACCTGCGCCAGGCCAATTTCCGCGCGCTCGCGGTCGGTCCGCGCAAGCCTTATTTCGACAACGACAATCTCGCGGTGACGCTGTCGTTCGACGGGTCGTTCGATCTCGCCGGTCGCGATCTTTATTGGGATGTCGGCTATTCGTATCTGGATTCGCGCATCGCCCAGCGCGGCGAGAACTTCATCAATCTGTTCAACCTGCGCCGCGCGGTCGGCGATTCCCGCCGCAACCCGGTCACCGGCGCGCTCGAATGTCTCGACGGTGCCGGCGCGGTGATCGCCGGCTGCGTGCCGTTCAACGTGTTCGGCGGCGCCGATCTCGGCCTCGGCGCGGGCGTGATCACGCGCGAGGAATACGAGGCGATGATCGACTACATCAGCTACACCCAGAATTCGCTGCAGCAGATGACGACGAAGGACTACTTCGCGAATCTCTCCGGTTCGATCGTCGACCTGCCGGCTGGTCCGCTGGGTTTCGCGGTCGGCCTCGAACATCGTCGCACCGCGTTCCGGAACCAGCCCGATGCGCTGGTGGCCGGCGGCGGTTCCTCGTCGAATTTCACCGAGCCGACCAGCGGCAACGTCAACGTCGACGAGATCTACGCCGAGTTGAACATCCCGTTGTTGGCCGACCTGCCGTTCGCCAAGCTGCTGGAAGTGAATCTCGCGGCGCGCAAGTCCGACTACGATTCCAGCGGTTTCTTCGGCGGCACCACGGTCGTCCCGGACATCGGCGGCGACACCGCGAAGAAGATCGGCATCAAGTGGCAGGTGATGGACGACCTGATGCTGCGCGGCACCTTCTCCGAATCGTTCCGTGCGCCCGACGTGCTCGACCTGTATCTCGGCGGCACCGAGAGCTTCCCGGCCGCGATCGACCCCTGCAACATCGCGAACATCGGCCTGGCCACCACCGATGCCGCGCGCTGCACCGCGGACGGGGTGCCGGGCGTCGGCGTGGCCCAGCCGAACGGACAGATCCGCTCGCTGCAGGGCGGCAACCCGGATCTGCAGCCGGAATTCGGCGAGACGAAAAGCTTCGGCATCGTCTACAGCCCGAGTTGGGCGCCGGGCCTGAACGTCACCCTCGACTGGTACAACATCACCCTCGAGGACGTGATCACCTTCCGCGGCACCCAGGCCATCCTCACCGCCTGCTACGGCGCGCCCGGCAGCGTCGGCGCGGCGCCGGACGCGGCCCAGCGCGCGCTGTTCTGTTCGTTCGTCACCCGCGACAACGTCGGCAACATCGTCGATGTGCGCCAGAGCCAGTTCAATCTGGCGCAGGGCGAAGTCGAGGGCTACGACGTCCAGGTCACCTACGCCATGCCGGAGACCGCATGGGGCAGGTTCTCGTTCCAGTGGGACAACACCTACTCGACCGACAACACCCTGTTCGGCGTGGTCGGCCAGTACAACGGCGCGCCGGCCTGGCGCCTGCGCTCGAACCTGACCACGTCGTGGCGCAAGGGCGACTGGGACGCGACCTGGGCGGTGCGCTACTACTCGGCGATGGACGAAGGCTGTCCGTTCGGCCCGAACTATTTCGAATACGGCATCACCCCGACCGAGCTGTGCGACAACGATGTGCTCGACGCCAACGGCAACCCGCTGCGCTTCGAGAACCGCATCGGCGCGCGGTTCTATCACGACGTGCAGGTCGGCTGGAAAACGCCGTGGAACGGCAAGGTCAGCGTCGGCGCGCGCAATCTGTTCGGCAAGGAACCGCCGATCGCCCGCAACGCCTTCGCGCATTCGTTCGACGGCGCCTACGATCTGCCGGGCGGAGGCTTCTTCTACCTGCAGTACAACCAGAAGTTCTGAGCGCGGATCCGGAATCGCCGGCCTGAGGGATTGTTAGGGCGGGCTTCGGCTCGCTGAAACCCCTTGATGATGTCGAAGCAGCGGGCTGAAGCCCGCTTTACCGGCGGTATGGCCCCGGTCTTTCCGGGGCCATGTCGGGTCCGACTTCCTTCCGGGGCCGCCGCCCGGGGTTTGATCGGGCGCAAGCAGCAGGCGCGCGAAATCGGCCTAAAATGCCGCCATCGCAGCAACCCGGGGCCGCGGCCTTGAAACTCCAGGTACCTTTCATCCAGTTGCCGCTGTCGTTCGACGCGGCCGTGCTCGCGCAGGAGATCGAGGCCCTCGGCGAATCGGTATGGAAGCCGCATCCGCAGGGCTTTCCCGGCAATTCGATGCTGCCGCTGCTGGCGGTGGACGGCGACCCGGACAACGAAGCCTTCGCCGGTGTCATGCGTCCCACCCCGCACCTGCAGCATTGCCCCTATCTGCGACAGACCCTCGCCAGTCTCGGCGCCACCATCGGCCGCACCCGGCTGATGCGCCTGGCGGGGCAGGCCGAAGTCACCCGCCACGCCGACCAGGGCTATTACTGGACCGAGCGCGTGCGCGTGCACGTGCCGATCGTGACCCAGCCCACGGTGCAGTTCGAATGCGACGGCCAGACCATCAACATGGCCGCGGGCGAATGCTGGATCTTCGACACCTGGCGCCAGCACCGCGTGCTCAACGATGCCGTGCAGTCGCGCATCCATCTGGTCTGCGACACCGTCGGCGGCGGCGCGTTCTGGGATCTGGTCGGCCAAGGCCGTCCGCACGACGCGGACCTCCCCGGCTGGCGGCCGCGCCGCGTGCTGCCCGACGCTTCTGCACCGGCCGCGTTCGCCTGCGAAGCGGTGAACGTGCCGGCGGTGATGAGCCCGTGGGAGCTCGGCCAACACCTGTCGTTCCTGCTCGGCGAATGCCTGCCGCATCCGCAGGTGCCGACGCTGCAACAGCACGCCGCACGGCTGATCCGCCAATGGAAGGGCCTGTGGGCGCAGTACGGTGATGCCGTCGAAGGCCGCGCGAAATACCGCGCCGCGTTCGATGCCTTCGCCGCGACCGTCCGCCCGCTCGCGCAGGGCGTGACCCTGCGCAACGAAATGCCGTGGCTGCAGGTGATGATGGTGATGATCGCCCGCGTCGCCGTCGCGCCCGCCGACGCCCGCGCCGCCGCGAAATCGGCGGGCGAGTACGCCTGAGGGGGCGATGGCTCCGGCCGGCCAGCGCAGCCGGCATCACTTTGGTCGCGCTGTCGTCTTCCCGACGACTGCCCCTTGCGCGTCCTGTATGAGCATGCCAGCGTAGCGATGCATGTCGCCCCGATCGGGCGACGACTCATCGTCGAACAGGGGCGCGCATGAGCGACATGGACAAGTTGTTGGCGGCGCGGTTTTTTTTCGAAGATCCGGGCCGGCTACCGCTCGAAGTCAAGATCCGGAACGGAAAATTCGAGGCCGGAGCCGGAAGCCGCGATCGGATTTTCCGCTTCGAATTGTGGAGCAAAGGACTCCTGCTGTTCTGGACGCACTGTCGCCCCGATGGCAGTGAAGTCAAGGTTTCGGGCGACACATTGACCATCGATTACGTCGTGCGCAACGCATTGTTCACCGGTATCGATTATCGCGGCGATTCCAGCGTCAACGATGTCGGTCCACTCGCGTTTCGACTTGTCGCGGAGGTCGGGCCGGACAACGGGCCGGACAAATCGATCGTCGTCGCATCGCTCACGGTCGGAAAGCCGGTCGCGATCGGCTTCTATCAGGAATTCAAGGGCTACGAGGTCTGGAGCGATACCGCCAAGACCGCAAAATTCTATTGGCGACCGGGTGGTGGTGCGCGATCTCTGCCGCTTTTTCTCGCGATGGGGGCGCAGCAGCTGGCGATCGAAGGCGACGGAAGTCTAGATATCCCGATCGCGATCCGGCGCGCGAAGAACTCGGAGTCCAATCAATACAGAATCGAGATTTCCCTCGGCCTGAGCGCACACACCAGATTCGAATCGGTGCTCTGGCCGCAGGTCGAGACCGACGGTGTGCCGCCTTTGACCGGGCCGCGATTACGCCTCTCCGCGGATGCCCGAAGCGCCAGCCCGCTCGAATATGGCGTTCCTCTGGATTTCGACTCCGCTTCGAAACCCCCGGCATACAGTCTGGTGCAGACGGACCCGTGGGGCCCGCCGGTCGGAGGGAGCCGGGAAGTCTGGCGCGAGTTCCGCATCGAGCGGCTATCGCCCTATCGGGTGCTCAAGGGCTTCGAGCGCATCGTCTCGGGGCCCATCCACGAAGCGGTTCTTCTGGCGAACGAAGCGGACGGTATCAGCGCGCTTCCGCAGATCGAGTCGCCCAGATCCGACCCGAACAAGCCTGTGGTGGCGCCCGCCGCGACCGCGACGATCGCATGGCAGCAGCGCGACCTGCAGCCCGCGCAGTCCTCTTGGGGCGGTGTCGATGCGTTCGGGCCTGCGCGCAACGTCGAAATCCTGACGACGCAAAGGTTCCCGGTCCAGGTCACATTGCCCGCAATGACATCGGACGGCGGCCCGATGCAATTCGATGCCGATTGCGCGTTCGTCGCGATCAAGGCCCGGGATGCGGCGCACGGTTTCATGCCCAACACCGTGATCGAGCTGACGGGGCCCGGGCACTTCCAGCCGCGAAAAATCGATATCGGCGCGATGCGGATCGATGCGAAGCAGGCGGAAGTCCGTCTGTTCCGCATCGCCTGGGGCGTGGCGCTGGATCGATATCGGATCAGGCTGCAGCGCCCGTCCTACCGTCTCGAATGCCATTTCGGCGATCTTGCGGTCAAGCCGGGCGGTTTCGATGCCGTGCCCCGAAGCCGTTTCGCGGACGATGCGAACAGTGACCGCTTGCCCGCGCCCATCCTCGCCGAAGTCGCGCCGGGAGATGGGGTCGACAGCACGCTGCGCATCGAAGAGCGTTTGCGCGACGACCGCTCGCGCAGCCTGAAGATGTCGCTCGGAGTGCAGGCGCCGGCCGGCGGGGAGGGCGGCGATCAGGGTCGGTCGCCGCAGTTCGAACTGATCGTCCTCGATCAAGCTCCATTTTTCATCGGAAAAATCGCTTTCCAATTTCCGAAAGCGAACAACGCCGAGAGCAACGACTATGCGGGCTGGTCGCTCAGCGATCCCGAGGGGCCGCGCTGGCGTTTCCGGTCGCTGCAACCGGATGCGACATTGACGCTGCCGACGCAGGGCGTCGGCGAAGCGTACGAACGCCGGAAGGATATCGACGAGAGACCGGCGGGGAGCAAGCGTGCAGCGATCGGTTACCGGCTGGGCCCGCATGCCGAGTTCAAACTGCGCCTGCGCGACGACGAACGTGCCTACAGCGATCTGCCGTGGAATCTGCGCCTGTTGTTCGGTCGTCCGGGCGAAGCGGCCGCGGGCCCGCTGCTGTCCTCGGCGCGCTTCGAGCTGCTGTACGGTCTGGAATCGACCCTGCGCCCGGCCGGCGTGCGACTGACGACGGACGAAATCCAGCGTGGACGCATCGCGCAACGGCTCGAGGTCGTCGATCCCGAAAGCAGGCGCACCGACACGGCAACGCTGCCTCTCGAATACAGTCGCGCATGGAATGCGCTGGTCGAGAGCTACCAGAGTCGCCTGCTCTCGTTGCAACCGTATCGGCCGCTGGAAGCCGGATCGCTTCGCTTCGATCAGGACAGTGGCCTGAGTCAACGTCTGCGCATCGCGAAGACCGATCCGGATGCGCCGCTCGACGCGACGTCCGATCCGATCGCGCGCCGGAACGTCGCGGATCTGCACGCGCGGCCTTATCTGAAAAAAGACGCTGCCGACAAAGACACGGGTCTGCGGGGCGGCGCGACCTTCGGCTTCGAATCCCGTCGCATCTACGAAGCCGTCACCCGGGAGCTGCAGTCCACCAGCGGCGAGCTGTCCCGTGTCGCCTGGACCGCGCTGGGTGGTTACGGCGCACTCAAGGCCCGTTTCGACGAAGAGCGCTCGATCATCGAGGCCAATGTCGAGCTGGGCCGGGTCAGCCATTACGCGGTGGAGCGCATCGGCCGCATCGGCGTGTTCTGGAATCGCGCCAAGCACGTGATCGTGTACGAGCGTACGACGCAGCGCGCCGAGCGTTACGGCATCGAGGGCGACAAGGAAGAGCAGAACCTGCTCAAGTATCTGCCGATCGTACGCAAGATCGATGAATACGTCGAAATCCTTGAGCCGGAACGCCGTTTCGCGCCAGCGGGCCAGCCGGCACAGGCGACCGGCTTCGTGCAGGGCCTGAAGTTCGCTGATCGCATCATCCGGGTGAGTTCGCTGTGGGGCGTTGATGTGGGTGACGTCGGTTGGTCGGTGCCGCTTTGGCGGCGCGACCAAGACGCGAAACTCTTTCCGAAGCCGCTGGTCAACTTGCTTGCTGCCTCGGAAGAAGCAGGCGAAGAAGCGTTGCATGCCATCGCCGACCCCGAGCATCTGCGGTTCTTCACCAATACGGTGCTGAACGCAGGCGGCGACACCGATCTGTGGCCGGCAGTGGAGGGTGTGGATTTCGTCGATGCTCTCGCCCGCGTCGAAGGCACGGAGGCGGCGTTCGGCGATCGCAGCGCCGAGTCGCTGCGCAGGTCGTTGCCATCGTCTGCTGAAGGGCGCCCCGCGCTCGCGGCGTGCACGTGGCGGATCGAGGACGGCGAGCGGCCGATCGATCTCATCGCCGGGCGTGGGCAGCAGCCGATCTCGGCGAAGCTGCGCAACCTGACGGTGATGCGCAAGCCGGTAGCGCCTGCAGGCGAGCCTTCGCCGACAAGAATCTTCGGAGCATTGCTTTCCGAAGCGGAGAGTATCCGTCTCGACCTGCGGGACACCGTGCTGCGGGGCTTGCGCGAATTCTGGGATGAGAAACGTTGGCTCCTGGAGAAAGACAGAATCGCCGGCCGGATCGAGAAATTCAAGAATTCGGAGCAATGGAAAGCTCTGGAGGAGATGAAGAAAAAGACGACGTGTGATCTTCTCGTCAAGCAGGCGCATCGCCCGATCGACGCATTGTCGAGAGAGCTGATCAGCAGAATCGGGGAGGAACACGAGAAGATCCAAAAGAGGGTTCTCGATCTGGGCGAACGAGCGCAGGCACAATTGACGAATCTGGCGGATGATTTCCGTGGACGGATCGATGTGCTGGTCGACAAGAAGCGTCTGGTACTGGATAACCTCGATGGCGCGATGCGACGAACGTGGGCGGACATCGACCATGCCCAATTGGCGCTGCATGCCATGCTTGGAGAAGCCGTCACCGCTTTGCATGAGGCCTTGGACAAGGCTGGCCAGACCATCGACCTGAAAGCATATCGGACGCGCATCTCGCGCGCCCGCCAGGCCGTCGAAGTGATCCAATGGCGCTCCACGCAGGCATTTTCGGGTCTTGATCGCGCGATCGAAACGCTTTCACGTTACTGGAAAGGCAAGGCGGGCAAAGATCTTCCATCAAAGTTGAAGAATATCGCCAAACAGGCGAAAGGGAGAGTGGAGCGTCTTCTCGAAGACATCGATGCGCGTTTGGTCCAAGCACAGGGCGTGGCCGATCACCTGGAAGTCGAGCTGGAAAAGCTTCAGCAAGACATCCGCAGTGATATTTCAGGTGTCGAAACCGCAATAGAGTCGCATATCGATGCGTTGCATCAAGCGGTGGAAGAGGGATTGAGCGAAGTCGGGTCGGATCTCGATGCGCTCTCGCGGGAGGTCGACTTTGCATTGGATGCCATCCGCGTTCTGGTTTCCAGAATCGAAAGGGATCTCCGGGGCGCCATGACCACGGAGACGTTTCTTCGTGTTCTGAATGCAGGCGTGCAGGAGTTGTCCTCGACAACAAGGTCCGCCTTCGATACGGCAAAAGGTAATATCGAGCACCGAATCAGGACGGATATCTGTCCTTCCTTGCCGAGTCTGACACTCGGTGGCGACTTCGCCGCGCTGCAGGAATTGGTCAAGGAAATAGAGGTGATTGTCGGTCGGTTGTCGCCGCCGGAATTGGCTTGGATCGAGGAAAAACTGAAGCAACAATGGGATGAATGGTCGAAGTCGCTCGACAATGTGTCCGACGGCTTGCGCCACGCGCTCGACAGCCTCGGCGAATCCGTCCGCACCGCATTCAATGCCCCGCTGTCGCTGCTGCGCGCATTCGGCGCCGCGCCGAACCTGCCGGAGCTGAGCTTCAATCGCGAATGGCTCGAATACGTGTTCGATCCTTCAGACCTGACCATCGACATCAGCCCGGTGACCTCGTTCTTCGCCGAGCTGGGCGACGATCTCAAGGGGCTGTCGCTGAATCTGCCGAGCATCGGTCTGGATGCCTCCGGTCTGTTGCCGGCCGCGCTGCGCGATTTCGATCTCAATGCGGTCTTCGGCAGTCTCGGCGGCGTGAAGATGCCGGGTCTGCTGTCGCGGGTGAAGTTGCCGAATCTGGACCGCAACGCCGTGAAGGTGACGCACGGCTTCGACAAGAAGACCAAGCGTGCCTGGGTGCAGGCCGATGTCGATGTGCCCTACAGGACCAATCCGGTGCTGTTCGATGCGATGAGCCTCGCGCTGCGGCTGGTCAAACCGAAATTCTCCGCGCGTTCGCGGATGGAGGCGGGGCTCGGAGGCAACCCCGCGTTCTACGCCAAAGGCGAGATCGCATCGACGATCCGGCTGGAATTCTCGGGCAATCCGCTGGTGGATCTACGCGACGCCAGCATCCGTTTCGACGATCGCGGCCAGTTCGACTTCGACTTCTCGCCCGACCGCATCGATTTCAAGGCCGGCCTGAAATTCCTGGCCGATCTCATCCGCGCGCGCAGCAAGATCGATCAGGATCCGGAACAGGCGCGCGGCTTCGTGCCGATGCTGATCGAGGCCGACGGCCTGCCCATCGGCGTGCGCACGACGCTGGAACTCGATCCGGGTCCGTTGAACTTCGGCGCGTTCTCGATCGATGGGCTTGCGCTGAATCTGTCGTTCGAACTGGTGGCCAAGCCCGAGTTCAGGATCGGCACGCGCCTGAGCCTGGCCTCGCCCGACAAGCCGTTCGTGCTCAGCGTCGGCCTGCTCGGCGGCGGCGGTTGGCTGGCGGTGGCCGCATCTTATCTGCCGTCGAAGGGATTGCTCGAATCCGAGGTCGACATCGCCCTGGCCGCGGGGCGCGTGTTCTCGGTGAACTTCGGCCCGATCCGTGGCATGGCCCAGGTGGTCTTCGGCGTCAACGCCAGATTCGTCAGCCGCGGTTCGCGTTCGCGCTTCAGCCTGATCGTGTTCTTCCTCTTCAGCGGCAACTTCCGGCTGTGGGGCATCATCACCGTCGGCCTGTATCTGCGGTTGGAGATCGAATACCAGTCCAGTGGCTCGCTGGTCGGTCGCGGCGTGGTGCACATCACCGTGAAGATCGGCCGGTTCTTCAAGCGCACGGTGCGTCAGCGCGTGAATTACCGGTTCGCCGGGAAGTCGAACGGTCAACAGGCGTTGGCCGGCGACGTTGCGAAACGTGCGATCACCGCCGATGTCGCATCGCCGGTGACCGACGTTCACGGCGCACGCGCCGCTGCCTATCTCGCGCGTTACGAGGATTGAGCCATGGATCTGCATTTCTATTTCGACACGGCGGTCCTCGGTCCCACGTACGAAGACGGCTATCGTCACCTGGTGCTTTCGGTGAGCGCGGAGTGGGAGGGCGGGGAATCGCCGAACGACGAGCGGTTGCACGCGCTGCTGCAACCGTGGCGGTGGGATGCGATCGAATTCAAACTTTACCGCCTGGTCAAGGATGCTCTGGAGGCATTGCCGGACGAATCGTTCGCCGAGGTGGCGCTCATGGAGGATTGGATGCCCACCGTAGCGACGGCGGAGCCGATCAAAGAGCGGCTCGGAGCACTCTTTGAACGCTGCGTGCAGAAAGAAATTACCCCGCATCACGAATTCCAGCTCGGTCTCAATCAGAACGAGGACGATGAGAAGCCGGATGCTGGCAACCGTCAGTGCTGGCCCGATTTGCTCGCCGGTGCAGGGCGGTGGCCCGGTCTGCTGCCGTATCGTCTGAAACTACAGTACATGTTCAGAGTGCAAGGGGATCAATTCGTCGCCCCTGATGCGCTGTATTGTCTTGTCCCGCAACGGATCGAGACGAAGGTCACCGACGGCGCGATCTTGAGTACCAAGACGCCGACATGGAACGACGACCAGGCGCCGGAGCTGAGGGTCGACTATCGCTGGGCGAACGACGATGCGTCTGTGATCGCCAAGGCCCGCATCGGCACCAGCGCCGTGCCCGACCCGAATCAGGCCGAGACCACTGGCGCACTGCTCGATCTTCACACGCTGTGGGGGCGTTCGGATCAGGCAGGCGGTTGGACCTCGCACGATTGGTTCGCGGCCGTGCCGGGATTGGTGGCCGAGGCCTGCGATCACCCGGATGCGTTGTTCGATGCGCTGTCGCAGTTGCTGTCCGCGGAGGCAGGTGCGCCGGACCTGACAAAGCCGCTGCAGCAGCGTTTCGAGCAACAGGCGCAGCGAGAAGTCTTGATCGCATTCGCACTGCAGGCGTGGACACTGCGTTACGGCGTGCTGACCAGGGTCGGCAGCGATGGCGGCCATCCGCTGACCTCGATCCTCAGTGCGTTGCCGGGCGATGCCTACGACGCCGAGCGCTGGGGCGATGTGCTTGCGTCGCTTGCATTGCAGACGATGCCGGCGCTCGACGCTGTCATCGCGGCGCACAATGCAAGCGCCGAAGAGCAGAGTCTTCGCATCCTGCCGATCAATTGGACGCTGACGGCCGACGGCGAGCTGATGGTCGACGGAAAGCCGACGGCCGACGGGCTCGGCAAGCGCAGCGGTCTGGATTTCTTGCGTGAGGCTGCGCGCACATTCGCCTGGCTGACATCCGACGCCGGATTGTTCGCGCTCTATGCGACACCCTGGCTGGAGGCGGTGAAACTGCACGCGAAAGCGCATCCGGGATCGAACGTACCGAAAGCACTGCAGGACTGGTTGAAATCCGAGAAGAGAGACAGTTTCCCGCTCGGCGCGATGGTGCGCGGCGCCTGGTGCACCAATGGCGACGATGTGAAGCTCTTGGGCGCACCCAAACCGCTTCGGGCCGTGGTGGAAAAGCTTCACGATGCGCCGACCGCCGACCCGAAAGGCACGCTGGTCGCACTCTTGTCGAATGTCGACGACGACCCCGTCCCGCCGAACGCACCGCTGCGGGATTATCTGGTCGCATCGGACATCCGCACCGACGCGCCCCTGTTCGATGCGCTGGCCCGCGCCCTGCGAATGCGCGTCGAAGCGCTGCGACGCAGTCATCTCGATGGCAGCGCACGCGCGTTGCCCGACGTGCCGCTCGGCTATCCTGCCGCCTTCGGCGACCCATGGCCGCTGGATCGCGTGCACGATCTGATGCTGCCCATCGACCGCCCGGGGCACGTCGACAGCGACGATACAAACTTCGAGGATCTCCGGCGCCAGATCGCCGGCATCGGTTTGCTGGTGCGGCAGGCGGGAAAGCCCTGGCATTGTCTGGCGTCGGCATCGATCCTGCCCGAAGGAGCGGAAGCCTTGCGCTATGCCGCACTGTCCGGGCAGCCGTCCGCGTTCGCGGGAGAACTGCGCACCACCATGGTCGCCTATCGCGGCGAGCCGTGGTTCGAGGGCAATGTCGACGCAGCGCTGGCGATCGGTTACGGCGGCGAGCCCGAAGCCGACAGCGCGCTGACCGATGTGCGGACGGTGGCGCATCCCGCCGTCAAATTCCCGGATCTGAAATTCGGCCAGCGATACTTCTGCAAACCTTTCATCATCGGGCCCGGCAATGCATTGCCGTCCGCGCTGTGTGCGAGGAACGAGGGCGAGCGACTGCATCCCGCGCATCCGAGGAAGGAACTGTTCTCTTCACGTGGCATCACCGCCGATGTCTTGGAAACGGGCTTCGGGCCTTTCCATTATTTGCGACGGGTGCCGGTCGGCGCACCGCTGCTCGAACCCGGCGAGAGCGACACGTTGTTCTCGCGCAGGGAAGATGTGCATCCGCTTGCGCATGAAGTGCTGGCCGCGACCACGCCGTCCGAAGAACCGTTGACACTGCTGTGCCCGTCGCAGCAATGGCGCGACAAGGCCAAGCATATCTTCCATCTGCAGCCACCGGAAGTGGACATGATGGTGTGGCTGCGGCACTGGCGCGCACTGATCTCGGCCAAGGATGGCGGTGTACCGGGCGAACAATGGCCCGAGCAACTCAGGAAGACGCTCGCGACGTGGATGGCGCGGGCGGATGCGATCGCAGCCCAGCCCGAGGGTGCGAAATCGCTGCCGAAATTCCACGATCCCGCGCACGACGCTTATCTGATCGAAGTCGAGCAGGTGTGGCCGACACCCGACAAGCAGAGCCAGCCCAGCATCTTCCGGGTGGAAGGCGTCGGTGCATCGCCTGCCGCAGCCGCAGCGCCGGACGGGCAGACGCGTGCGATGACGGTGCGGATCGATGCGGACGGGGCTGCGGACCCGCTGCCCGACAAGCCAATGTTTCCACCGACGATCGACAACCGGAACGGCGAGATCGTCGTCTCGGGGTTCTACAAGGGACACGTGTATCGCGTGTCGGCGTCGGCACTCGTGAAGGCCGAACGATTCGCTGGATACGACGATGTCGACAAAGACTTGCAGGGAAAAAAAATCTTCGCACCTGTCGAGATCTTCGGGCGATCCGTCGGGGTTGCACGGAATGCCGCCGGCTATATCCGTTTCGCGCCCAGAACGTTGCTGGCTGAAGTCGCCACCGAAAAAATGCCGCAGGCACCGGCCATCGAGAACGCGCAGGCATCGGCACTCCAGAAGGCGCTGAAGCCTGCTTTCGACGGGCGCACGTTGACTGTTGAAGCGGATTTCTCTAATGCGGGCGTCGAGGGTTGGCAATATGCGAGAACCTTGATCCTCGAGCGCCAGCGCTGGGCCTGGAGCGGGCGGCACGTCGATCGGACGAAGGTCGATGCGCTGGTGCCGACAGGCGACGATCGCACCGCCTTCAAGCCGAACGATGCGGGTGGTTTCGAGTCCTGGGGCTTTCACGGGCGTTCCGACGACGATCATGTTCGTGAGTTCGCCGCATCGGCAGCCAATGATCCGCGTACGGTGGTGTGGCGCGAAGATCTGCAGTCGCGGCGTGCGGCGGAGTACCACCGCTTCCGTCTGCGCGCGCGCAGCCGCTATGCAGGATTGATGCAGGACCAGACGCAGGCCGAAAGCTTCACGGAGACTTGGGCGCCGTTCGCCCTGAAATTCCGGCCGGGGGCAACGGCATTGCCGCGGCCGAAGATCGCGATGGTGTTGCCGCTGACGGCCGGTTATGACGATGTCGAAAGCCAATCGGGCGAAAGCACACTGGACAAAAGACCGCGCAAGCTGGCGTGTCTGGTGCAACTGGAGGAGTCGGCATTCGATGAAGCGGGGTTGCCCGAACGGATCGTCGTGACGGCGGAGATGGCCGGGCCGGATCCGATCCTGATCCAGGCGCGACCGACATCGGCATTGGAGCTCGATTGCGAGACCCACGGCCCGATCGGCCACAGTTTCGACCCCGATCTGCCTGGCGCGAAATATCGGCGCGCGAGTTGGGTCGTGAGTTTCGATACGCCGGCGAAGGATGCCGCCACCGGGCACCCTTGGCCGCTGGTCAAGCTTCGCGTGCGTCGCGAAGTGCCCAGGGGGTGGGTCTGGCCGTTGCCGCAGAACGATCTGGAGTCGGAAGCGGTGTCGGCGGGCTGGATCCACTTGCCGCGGCCGTCCGATCAGATTCTCGTGCGCGATGGGAGTCAGCGCGACCCCCGACCGATCGTTGCCTCAGGTCTGCGCTTGCGGCGGGGACCGTCGGATGTTTCGATCGTGTACGACGGCACGACGGAGGTTGTCGCGCTCGATCGAGAGCCGGGTTTCGATGGGCTGTTCCCGGTGCTGACGTATCAGGTCATCGATGCCCGCGGCATTCCCGGCAGCGAGCGGATCATCGACATCAACGCTTTCGATGTCGGCAAACCAGGACCGATCCAGATCGCCCCCAAGGCATTGCAGGCATTCGAACGCGCCCCGCCCGGCAGCCTGCGCTTGCGCCTGCTGACCGTGCAGCAAAATCCGCGTAAAGCTGATGACCGGCCGACCGCGTGTCACTCGCTGTCCGAACTCTTCGCCCGCGTTGGCGATGAGGACACCTCCGATGCATGGTTCCGGCTGATGCGGGTGAGTCTGCCGATCGAGGAGGCCTGAGCGAGACTCAGGCCGCCTGTTGTCGCCCATCCGCGGCCGCGTCGCATTCCAGCGCCGCGTTGACGAAGAAATCGCGCTGCAGGTCGGCGAAGCTGCGGTAGCCCTCGCGGGCGAGTTCGAGAATGCGTTCGCGCGATTCCGGGCGATAGCGCGCGGCGAGTTCCAGCGCCTTCATCGCTTCGGCGAGATGTTCGGCTTCGACGCCCTGCGATTCGAAGGTGGCGTGGATCGTGATCCAGGCATAGGCATGCACCAGTTTGCCGCCGAGTTCGACCCGGAAATCGCGGTCGCGCAGATACTGGTAGAAACCTTCGTAATGGCGTTCGCCGCGGAACACGCGGTCGATGATCGCGTATTCGCGGTCGGCCATCGATTCCGAAGCGATGTGCGTGCCGATCGAACGGATCAGGGCTTCGGCGTCGTGGGGCACGCTGCCGTAGCAGGTGAAGGTGCGCGCGACCACATCGCGCAGCCAGGCCGGCGGTTCCGACAGCGCGTTGCGCTCGGCCAGCGACAGCCCGGCGTAGTCCGCCGCGGCCTTGCGCATGGCCTGGGCGAGGGTGCGGTGCGGGACGCGATGGCCCTTGTCGAGGTGTTCGTCGACGGTCGCGTCCAGCACGTGGCCCGCCACGTCCATGCCGCGCACCGCCTGCGCGCGGTCGGGCTCGTTGGGATCGAGGAACAGGTCCTGCGATTCGCCGAGGTTGCCCGAGAGCTTGGCGACCAGCGCGCCGGCATAGCCGTTCCAGCGCGTGTAGCGGTCGATGAAGAGGAACTGCGACAGCGGGTCGCGTACGGCGGCGTCGCAGGCGCGGCGGATGGTGGCCTCCATGGCCTCAAGTTCGGCGGCGGTCTGGAATTCTTCGAGACGGAACATCGATTCTCCGGAGCGGTGGGGGCCGGCCTCCTGTATCCGCGCAGCGCACGGGGTCTGTCAAGACATCCATGCCGATGCGCGGGCCGAAACGCGAAAGCCCGCGCGGGGCGCGGGCTTTGCGGGAGATTCCGGGCGGATTCTCAGAACTTCGGCTTCTCGCCTTCCGGGGTCGCGTTGTAGCGCTCGATCGACTCCAGCAGGATGTTCTTGGCCTCGGCGGCGTCGCCCCAGCCGTCCAGCTTCACCCATTTGCCCTTTTCGAGATCCTTGTAGTGCTCGAAGAAGTGGCCGATGCGCTCCAGCCAGTGCGGGCTGACCTGGCCGATGTCGGCGATGTGGCCATACCCGGAAAACACCTTGTCCACCGGCACCGCCAGCAGCTTCTCGTCGCTGCCGGCTTCGTCCTTCATGCGCAGCACGCCGACCGGGCGCACGCGGATCACCGAACCGGGCACCAGCGGCAGCGGCAGGATCACCAGTACGTCGGCCGGATCGCCGTCGCCGCACAGCGTGTGCGGGACGTAACCGTAATTGCAGGGATAACGCATCGGCGTGGACAGGATGCGATCGACGAAGATCGCGCCGGTGGCCTTGTCCACTTCGTACTTGACCGGCTCCGCGTCCTTCGGAATTTCGATGATGACGTTGATTTCGTGCGGCGGGTTGTTGCCGGTGGGAACGAGGTCCAGGCCCATGACGGGGCTCCATGCGATGACGGGGAGGCGCGCATTCTACGCCGCCGCCTGCTGCGTCGCAGCATCCGCGGCGGTCGTCCGCGCTGCCGGAGGTCCGTGGGAGTCGGACGTGCGGACATGCGAACGGCGGCCCGGAGGCCGCCGTTCGGGGTGAAGTGCCGTGGCCGGCTTACGGCGTCTTGACCCGCACTTCCACCAGACGGGTCTCGTCGGCGTCGCCGCCGGCCGCGACCGGCGTCTCCAGATCGATCGTGCCTTCGCTCACGCCCGCGGCGTACAGGGCGTCCTGCACCGCCTGGGCGCGTTTGCGCGCGAGATCCGTGTTGTCCGTCGCCGCGTCGCTGGCGTCGTGGAAACTGGAGATCGTGGCCCGGACCTGCGGATTGGCGTTCAGCGTCTCGGCCAGTTTCGCCAGGGTCTGCCCGGCATCGTCCGGCAGAACGGCCGAGCCGGACGGGAAGTACAGCTTGGCGAATCCATCCAGGTTGCCGGGTGCGGCACCCTGCGCGTCGGTCGCGGGCTGGGTGGCCGCCGCCGCTTCCGCCGCCGCCGCGGCTTCGGCCGCCGCGGAAAGCACCGCCGCGTCGTGGCCGGCCGCGATGCCGCCCTCGGCCTTGTCCATCGGCAGCATCGGCACCAGCAGCAGGGCGACGATGTTGATGATCTTGATCAGCGGATTGATCGCCGGGCCCGCGGTGTCCTTGTAGGGATCGCCGACGGTGTCGCCGGTCACCGCGGCCTTGTGGGCCTCGCTGCCCTTGCCGCCGTGGTGGCCTTCCTCGATGTACTTCTTGGCGTTGTCCCAGGCGCCGCCGCCGGTGCACATGGAGATGGCGACGAACAGGCCGGTGACAATCGTGCCCATCAGCAGGCCGCCGAGCGCGGCCGGGCCGAGGAACAGACCGACCAGGATCGGGATGATCAACGGCAGCAGCGACGGCAGGATCATTTCCTTGATCGCCGCCTTGGTCAGCAGGTCGACCGCCTTGTCGTATTCCGGCTTGCCGGTGCCTTCCATGATCCCCTTGATCTCGCGGAACTGGCGGCGCACTTCCTCCACCACCGCGCCGGCGGCGCGGCCC
>CAMLLG010000024.1 GCA_946480825.1 uncultured Lysobacteraceae bacterium | reverse complement strand
CGTTGGGGAATTGGACTCCAGATCGGGCCGCTACTCAAAAGCGGGGGGACGTCGCGTCCAGCGCAGCCAGAATACGGACCCAACCATGGCGACGATGGAAAGAACCACACAATACAGATTCTGTCTCATTCGGAGCCACCGCCTGGGCGAAACCTATCCACGAATCGGAGGCGATACGAAGTGGAGTCGTCAGGCCGCATCGGTGCCGGCCACCTGCGAGGTTCTGGCCGAGGCCATGCGAGCCACTCGTTTGCTGCGATCGGCCGCGAGTGCGGGCGAGAGTACGGCGAACACCTCGGGCGGCATCTGATCAAGAAAGCAAGCGACGCGGAAGCGGATCTCCGCCTTCTCGTGGGAAGCCAGCGCTTGCCAAAGAACAATGACGGATGGGTACGCCTGCCCGGTCTTGCGTAGCCATTTTCCGGCGCATTCCCAGACGCCGGCGCCGCCCTCGCAGAATGCCGAGCGGATGGCGGACATCACCGACGCCTCATCGGTCTTTCCTTCGATGAGGTCATGGACGGCATCGACCACTGCCATGAGCAAAGGCAATTGCGCGGGATCGCGCACATAACGTGCCTCGCATGTCTTCTCGTGATCGCGACCGAAGGTGAACATGCGAATCAGAGCCTGAGTTTCGCCACCCTCAGCGGGGCAGCGGGCGTATGCCAGCTTAGCGCAGGCACGTGGCCGGCGCGATGACGCCTTCGACTGATGCGCCCTACGATCTTCCCGCCGCCCCTCATCCGGCCCCGTATCAAGTACGGGGCAGGCTCTTCGGCCACCTTCTCCCCGCAAGCGGGGAGAAGGCGAAAGCACGAAAATTCACCTCACTCGAAGACCCTCACGGCACCACCGTGCAGCACGGCTGCTGCGCGGGCACCGAGATCGGTGTCGGCAACGGCAGCTGGTTGAAGCTCTTGGCGATGAGGGTCACACCGAAGGTTCCGCTGGAGAGTGAGAGGTTCGTCGCCGGCGGGTTCCAGTCGACCGCGCACACGGTCTTCAACGCGCTGACATCGCCGCGGTAGGTCAGCGCATGCAGCGGGTCGCCGTTGGCGAGCCAGTCGGTGGAGGTGGAGCCGGCGAAGTACGCGCCGTTGTTGGCCGCGGACAGCGAGAACGCTTTCTCGGCCAGCGTGCCCTGGGTGCCGTAGCGTTTGCCGATCGCCGGCACGCCGGTCGGCAGCACGTACGGCAGCAGCGTCTGCGGATGCGCGAGGTGGGTGAAGGCGTCCTGGCTCAGCGCGACACCGCCGTACGCGCCGTTCACTTCGCCGGCGATCATCATCACGCCCGCGGGTGCGCCGGCATAGGTCGTCGGCAAGGTGAGATCCGTGGCCCAGCCGATCTCGCGGTCGGCGGTGCTGCCCCAGTGCGTGTGCACGCGCAGCAGGCAGTTCGGCACGAAGCGCGCCAGATAGACCTGCGGCGCCCCGCCGACGCTGGCGGCGGTTTCGCCCACGGCCAGCACTTCGGACGTGCCGCCGGTGGTGCGCACGCCGACCACATCGTGGAACAGCGCGGTGCCGATGCCGCGGGTGCGCGCGGTGCAGACCACCGCGCCGGTGTTGCCGTTGACCTGCATCAGCGCGGTCTCGGCGCCGATGCGGCCGACCGCGACCAGATCGCCGGTGAGGCTGGGTGCGACCGGCGCCAGTTCGGCGATGGCCTGCAGTTCGAAATCGCCGGCGATCGCGTTCTGGTAATCGCGCGCCCAGATCAGCGCGCCGCTCGAACGCGTGCGCACGATCCGCGGGCGATACACGGCCGGTGCGGTCGCGGTCGCGGGCTTGAAGTATTTGCCGAGCGCGACCAGATCGCCGGCCTGGGTGGAGAACGCGCTGTCGCCCGAGGCGGTCTGCAGGATGTCGAAGGCGGTGTTGTAGTCGGTGGTGTCGCCGTAATAGAAACGCCACAGCGGCGCGCCGTTGCAGCCGATCTTGGTGATCACGAACTGCGAGGTCGGCGCGGCGGTGCCGGTGGGGTCGAGGCTGCCGACCATCGCGAACCCGGTGCCATCGCGGAATTCGACCACCTGCGCGGCCCGTTCGGGCCGGCCCGCGGTGTCGTACTGGAAGCGGAAGATCAGACCAGAGGACACGTTCAGCCGTTCCGCGAGCATGTTGCTGTTCGCGCCCGGGGTCGCGGTGCCGACGCTGATCGATCCGCCCGGGGCGGCGCAGGTGCGGACTTCCTTGGTGCCGCGATGGACCTCGCGGGTGGTGGGCAGGCCGGAGGTCATCTCCCAGTTCGAGGCGATCGCGGCGACCGGAACCAGTGCGGCCGGCATCAGCGACAGGCAGGCCAGCGTCAATGCCGTTCTTCTGTATGCGTTCATGGATCTCTTCCTTTTGATCGGGTTTCCGTGGAGGCGGCCACGGAATGCGCGTCATTGCACGAAGGCCGGAACGGGACAGCCATGTCCCGTGCGCGGCGTCGATGTATCTCGCAGTGTCTCGTGAGGAGCGCTCCTTCCGTCGAACCGCCTGGGGAGTCGACGACTCCGCCAACGATTCCAACGCGTCGCCCCTGCGGCAACGGCCATGCCGTCGGCCATGCGCGGCGCGTCCCGTGATCGCGATCACGGCATCGGCCGACCGGCGGCAGATGAGTTCAGCGGCGGGTCGGCGAGATGAACGTGACTGCGGAACCGCAGGCAGGATTTCTTCGTTTTGGAGCCGGTTCGGAATGTTCCGATGGCAGCGATGGAGCCGCCGGAGCTGTCACCGAAGCTCTTGTAGGAGCGCCGGAAGGCGCGACAGGCTGCGGAAGAACCCTCTGAAGCGTGTCGCGCCTTCCGGCGCTCCTACAGGGGGCAGCGCGCCGGGATCCGGACCCGCCCTCAGCGCAGCTGGCTGTCCTTGCTGCCGCGGCGGTTGTAGCCGCTGCTGGCGGTCTCTTCGCGATCGTGCGCGTCCTGGCAGGTCACGCACAGGCGCACGCCGGGCACGGCCTTGCGCCGGGCTTCGGGAATCGCGGCATCGCAGTCCTCGCAGCGCTCCAGGCCGGGGCCCTGCGGCAGGCGGCTGCGCACCCGCTGGATGCCGTCCTTGATGGTCGCGTCGATCTGATCCTGCACGGCGCCGTCGCCCGCCCAACCCGTTGCCATCGTCGTCTCCCGCCCGAATCGCTGGAAGGCGATCATAGCGCCGCCGTCGCGGGCGATGTCGATCATGCTGTTCATGCCGAATGTCGATTCAGGCGCCCCCCATTCGTCGTCCACGCAAACGCCCTTCGAAGGATCCGCCATGCCCCTGCAGCTCTACGCCCATCCGTTCTCGTCGTACTCGCAGAAGGCGCTGATCGCGCTGTACGAAAACGACACGCCGTTCGAATTCCGCGTGCTGGAACATCCGGAGCATCCGGACTTCGTCGAATTCGCGCGGCGCTGGCCGATCCGTCGGTTTCCGCTGCTGGTGGACGGCGCGCGCCAGGTGATGGAAGCCACGTGCATCGTCGAATACCTCCACCTGCATCACCCCGGGCCGGTGCGGCTGATCCCCGACGATGCGGACGCGGCGCTGGACGTGCGCATGCTCGATCGCTTCTTCGACAACTACGTGTCGACGCCGCAGCAGAAGGTGGTGTTCGACCGCCTGTGCGCGGAAGATGCGCGCGATCCGCACGGCGTCGCGAAGGCGCGGACGATGCTGGAAACCGCCTACGCGTGGCTGGACGGGTACATGGCCGGCCGCACCTGGGCGGTGGGCGATACGTTCAGCCTCGCCGACTGTGGCGCGGCGCCGTTCCTGTTCTACGCCGACTGGACCCACGCCATCGACGCGCGATTCGCCAACGTGCGCCGCTATCGCGAGCGGTTGCTGGCGCGGCCGTCGGTGGTGCGCGCGGTGGACGGCGGACGCCCGTATCGCGCGTATTTCCCGCTGGGCGCGCCGGACCGCGACTGACGCGACTGAATGCGCGACCGACCCGGCGATCGAATGACTACGCCGCCGCGGCCTTGCGCACGCGCGGCGTCAGCGCGACGTTGAGGCTGTCGCTCATCAGCTGCAGCTCGGTGTCCTGGATCATCGCGGTCAGGCGCATGCCGCGCTGGATGTGGCCGACGAGGCCGTCGATCGCCTGCGGATCGATGTCGATCACGGTGAGATTGTCGAACCGCGCCAGCGCGGCGGCATTCCGGTTCCACCAGACATCGGCGGCGTTGCCGCCGTAGTTGACCACCACCACCTGCTGTGCGCGGGCACAGGCCTTGCGGATGCGGCTTTCGTCGGGCTGGCCGAGATCGATCCAGCGCAGGATGTCGCCGACATAATCGCGCTGCCACAGATCCGGCTCGCCCTCTTCGCTCAGACCGCGCCCGAACTCCAGGCGCTCGTCGGCGTACAGCGCGAAGGCGAGCAGCCGCACCATCAGCCGGGCATCGGTCTCGGACGGGTGCTGCGCCATCGTCAGGTTGTGCTGGGCGTAGTAGTGCCGGTCCATGTCGCTGACCTGCAGCTCGACCTTGATCACGGTGGATTTGGGCGGCATGCCGGCACTCACGGAAAAAGAGCGTGGATTGTAGGCGTTCCTACCGGCCGCGTCGGCGCTTTGTTACCCTGCCCGCATGCCAGCGCCCCTCGACACCCGCCTGCTGCGGGCGGACGATCCCCGCGATTTCGACGACGCCGTCCGCCTGCTGCGCGCCGGGCGGCTGGTCGCGGTGCCCACCGAAACCGTCTACGGCCTGGCGGCGGACGCCGGCGATCCGGCGGCGGTGGGCCGCATCTTCGAAGCCAAACGGCGTCCGGCGAATCATCCGCTGATCGTGCATCTGGCCGATGCCGGCCGCATCGACGCATGGGCCCGCGGGATTCCCGACAGCGCGCGCACGCTCGCCGCGGCGTTCTGGCCGGGCCCGCTCACGCTGCTGCTGCACAAGGCCGCGCATGTCTCTCCCGCGGTCACCGGCGGCCGCGACACCATCGGCCTGCGGGTGCCGGCGCATCCGGTGATGCATCGTCTGCTGCACGCGTTCGGCGGCGGGCTCGCCGCGCCGTCGGCGAATCCCTACAAACGGCTGAGTCCGACCACGGCCGCGCAGGTGTTGGACGGACTGGGCGGACGCATCGACGCGGTGCTCGACGGCGGCGCGTGCCCGGTCGGTCTGGAATCGACGATCGTCGATCTGACCGGCGAAGGCGCGCGCGATGCGGTGCCGCGCATCCTGCGCGCAGGGCCGATCACGCGACGCGCGCTGGAAGCGGCGCTCGGCCGCCCGGTCGAATTCCCCGAACGTCACGACACCGCGGTGCCCGGCAACGTCGAGGTGCATTACCAGCCGCGCACGCCGCTGTACCTGTTCGACACCGACGAACTGCACCGGCGCCTGCGCGCGAAACCGGACGCGGTCGCCATCGTGCTGGTGCATCACGGCGACCTGCCGGATGCGCACCAGCGCGGCATCGAACACGGCATCGTCCGCGCGCTGCGCCTGCCCGCGGACAAGTCCGGCTACGCGCAGCGTCTGTACGACGCGCTGCACGCCGCCGATGCCGCGGGCGCGGCGGCGATCTGGATGGAGGCCCCGCCGCAATCCGAAGACTGGCGCGACGTGCAGGATCGCCTCGCGCGCGCGGCCAGCGTCGATCCGGGCGAATGGGCCTGATCACCGCAACCAACCACGCATCCGCCATGACCGAATATCGCATCACCGTCGACGACATCGCCGCTCTCGTCGCGCTCGACGAAGACGCGCTGCGGGACCGCTTCTGCTGGATCGACTGGCGCTCGCACGAAAGCGAAGTCGTCGACGGCTTCAGCGAATACATGGCCGCCGAAGACGCGCTGACCTGCGTCGACGGCGAGGACGCGCGGACGATCGCCTGGAGCGGCGCCACCTTCGCCATCCCGTTGACGGAAACCGGCAGCGACCGTTACGTGATGATCCATTCGGTCGCCGAGATCGTGAAGGACCGCTACACCGTCTGGGGCGATCCGGAGAGCATCGGCGGCAGCGACACCCACGGTTTCCTGATCCTGTCGAACGCGGTCTCCGATGCGCTGATGGCGCAGCATCCGGCATGGGTCGAGCGGCATCTGCGCCGGCTCGATCCGGGCATGGACGAATTCAACGGCATTCGCGTGCCGTGGTTCGGCCACGAAGCCCATGCCCCCGATTTCGAACACGCGCATGGCGCCGTGCAGGCGCAGCAGGCCGAACTGACGCGCATGGTCGCCGAGGCGATCGACGCGAGCGCGAAAAAGAAACCGTTCTGGAAGTTCTGGTGAGTCGATCCGCGGGAGCAACGCGACCTGCAGAGCGTGCATCGACGCACCCGCATCGACACATCGGAATCGACGCGGCGCCACACTCGGGACGACCTCGACTTTGACCTTTGCCCCGGCGCAGACCGGGGCCCGGCGTTTGACCGTTCATGGCGACCGCAGGCCCTGCGGGCCGCCGATGGTCATCGTTACACGCCGACGCTTCTTCCGGAACGGATGCCATCCCGAATCCATGCGGGGTCCCGGCCTTCGCCGGGACGACGATTTCTTCGTCCCGCCGCGCTATTGCTGCAGCAACGACAGCGTCGCGTAATGCGGCAACCGGCGCACGGATTCGCCGGGCGTGGGCGGGCCTTTCAGACGGCGGCGCAGATTGGCGTCGACGCGCATCCGCAGGCGATGATCCGGCACGAATCCCGCTGGCGCCTGGCGCGCGCGCAGTTCGGCGCGCTTCGCATCGGCCGTCCGCGCGGCGGGCAAGGCCGGCGCGTTCGCCAGCGACACCGCCACCACATCGGTGAGATTGCCCGCGCCCTGCGCGGTGGTGCGGGCGAAGAACGGCACGAACACGCCGCCGATGTCGGACAGCCCGGTGTAGTCGCCGACGAACAGGCCGTTCGCGAACGGTGCCGTGGTCAGATCGAAGGTGTCGCCGATGCGCAGATCGGTCCAGGTCGCGCCGCCATCGCGCGAACGCGCCAGCCACACGTCGGTGGACAGCGGCGCGGTGGCGGTATCGCTGCGCAGATCGTAATAACTCACGCCGACGGTACCGTCGTCGGCGACGTGCAGGACCGGCGTGAACGCGGGCACGCCGGGCGCGCCGTTCGCGCGCACCGGCGCCGACCAGGTCAGGCCGCCGTCGTTCGAGCGCGACACCGCGATGCCGTCGCGCACCCCGGCGGAGAAGCGCGCATCCTGCCAGGCCACGTACAGCTCGCCGTTCGGGCCGGCGGCGAGCGTGGGAATGATCGAACCGTCGCGCACCGCCAGCCCGGACACCGGATCGGTGGTTCCGACCGCCAGCAGATCGGCGATGTAGACCGGTGCCGACCAGGTCGCGCCGCGATCGGTCGAACGGATCGCGGCGACCCGCGCGCGCTGCGGACCGCCCAGCGGGTTGTCGATGCGGTTGAACACGGTCACCAGCACGCCGCCGGGCAATACGGCCACGAGGTTGCCGATGGTCTGATTGCGGGTGCCCGGGTCGAAGATCGCGCGCGCCGGCTCCCACGTCGCACCGCCGTCGGTGCTGCGCGCGAAATAGGTCGGGCCGCGGTTGCTGGCGGCGATCAGGCGATCCCACACCGCGTAGACGTAGGCGGCGTCGAAGGGATCGGCGGTCATCGCGTTCTTGTCGTTGAACGCCGCTTCGTTGTCGCGGATCAGGGTCGCGGCGTGCGTCCAGGTGCGGCCATGGTCGAACGAACGGCTCGCCAGCATCGCGTTCGCGGAACCGGGCTGATACGCACCGCCGGTGGTCGACAGCGACATCGCGTGCACCACGCCGTTGGGCGAATAGGACACCCACGGGTCGGAAGCGCGCTCGTAATCGCCGCCGTTGATCGCGGTGCCGCCGCCGCAGCGCGAGAACGGCAGCGGCGCGCGGGTCCAGCTGCGGCCGCCGTCCAGCGAGGTCGCGGCGACGAGCGCGCGCGCCGACCCGTTCGACCAGCGGTCCTGCTGCCAGGTGCCGACGAGGATGTCCGGATCGACAGGATGGGTCGCGAGATGCGGTTCCACTTCGGCGCCGACGTACACCACACCCGACCCGGACCCGCCGTCGCAGCCCGCAACGAGGGGCGAAGTCCCGGAAGCGACATAGGCGACCGCGGCGACCACCCCGGCGCGCTGCGGCCCGCCGGTGATGCGCGGCTTGTCGGTCGTGGCGGCCGACGCGGCCTGCAGCGGCGTGACGCGCGTCGCCGGGGCCGACGGCCCGTCGCAGGCCGACAGCAGGCAGGCCGACAGCAGACAGGAAGACGACACCGCGGCCGCGATGGACCGTGGCCGTACGCGAAACGACTGCGGAAAGCGCATCTCGATGCCCATGAGCAAGCCTCCGATCGGCACTGCGGCGCCGTGGATACGGCAGAGAGTGCGGTCGCCCGATTCTGGCCCCCGGCGAGGCGATCCGCCATGGCCGGCTTTGGCCGGTGGCGATCCGCGCTGCCGTCGATCGGCACGATTTTCGATCGGCGCGACTCTCGATGAGAGGTTCGCGATCCGGGTTTGTGATCCGTGATCCTGATCGCCATCGCATTCCGCTGAACAATCAGGACGCCGTCGACCGGACGGTGCCCGCGGGCCCGCGTCGCACGTCCGGTATTCGGCGGTCCGCCTCATTCCGTTCAACCTACAGGAGCATCATCTTCATGAAGACTTCACTGGCGGCAACACTCGCTTCCCTCCTTCTGGCCGGCAACGCCTTCGCCGCCGACGGATTCCGCATCGAAAACGAAGCCCAGTTCCTGCGCGATTACGGCGACCGGGTCGAACCGGTCGCTCCCGGCGTGTACCAGGTGATCAAGGGCGACCTGGCGGGCAAGACGATCGCGATCGGCAACGCCGGCCTGCGTTTCGACATCGCCACGCAGCGCGCGCGCACGTTCGCGACCCCGCGCCTGCGCACCAGGCAGCAGTCGCTCGTCCGTCGGCTCGAAGCCATCGCACAGCGCCAGAACGCGCTGTCGACCGCACGCGGCACGGCCCGCAACGCCAAGCTGAGCGCTTCGGGCGGATTCGATTGCATCTACTGGCCGGCGGGCGGCGGTTCGCCGGTGTTCTACAGCGGCTCCGCGCAGGTCAATGCGACCACCGGCCTGTACATGAGCAATGGCGGCGGCGGTTTGAACTACTACTACGCCCGCGCGTCGGCCAACGCGACCGGTTCGATCAGCAAACCCGCCGGCGTCCCGACATCGCTCTCGCTGACCGGCCTCGTCCACGCCGAGAACATCCAGACCAGCGACGTGGTGTCCTACAACCTCTCCGGCTACAACAGCATCGGCGGCAGCACCGGCTACGTCTACAGCGGGCCGACCTTCGGCCACGATCTCTACGCCTTCTCCGCGGTCAGCGGCACCGGCAACTGCTCCGGTTACGTCTCGATCTCGGATTCGTTCCAGCTGTAAATGCCTTCGGGACCGGCGCGCAGGGACGCGCGCCGGGATTTCCCAAGGTCATTCCCGGTCGAAATTGATGCGTACGTCCTTCACCGTGCTCGACACCAGCACGATGGAAAAGCGGCGGAAGAAATGCCGCTTCACCAGCACATCCTCGCCGTCGTCGAGTTCCGCGTCGACCCACTCGCCGGCCTGGCGGTCGATCGCGGTCTTCACCTTGCGCGCGACCCGATTCTCACCGTCGTTGCGCTCGATGGGCACCGTGACCCGCACCGGCGCCTTGCCGGCCGGCACGATCTCGATCACCAGTTCGCCGGCGGATTCGGCGGCGCCGCTGAATTGCAGCCGCCACTTGTTCGAGCCCGCGGCCAGCGCCGGCAGCGCGGCGACGCACAGCAGCGCGATCGCGCACGAACGGAACACGGCGGAAGGACGATGCGGCATCGGCGACTCCTGATCTGGCGATTGGGCTGAACGGCGCACCGCGGCGAACGCATGCGGTGCGCCGCGATCATACCGGCGGCGTCGCCGATCCGGCCCGCACGCCATCGCGCGTTCAGCCATCGCAGGCAAACGGCTGTGACAGCGGTTGCAGTCCGCGGGCGCTTTGCCGCGCAGGCTTCGGGCGGCTAGAGTCCGGTCGATGACCGACACTTCCAAGCCCCACGCGTGGCGCAACGTGTCCCGCACCCTGATCGCAGGCCTGCTGATCGCAGCGCTCGGCGGTTGCACCGACACCGCCACGCAGCGCACGCCCGAGCAGGTCCGCGCGCAGTTGCGGCAACTGATCCCGGCCTCGGTGCCGGATCGCGCCGGGTGGGCCGCGGACATCCAGGGCGCGCTCGCCGCGCTGGAGATCGAGCCCTCGCCGCAGAATCTATGCGCGGTGCTGGCGGTCACCGAGCAGGAATCCACCTACACCGCCAACCCCGCAGTGCCCGGACTGGGCAAGATCGCGATCGGCGAAATCGAAGCCCGCGCGGCCCGCTACAAGATTCCGCTCTTCGTCGTGCGCGGCGCGCTGCAGCTGGAATCGCCCAACGGCGAGACCTGGCGGACGCGCATTTCCCGCGTGCGTACCGAAAAGGAACTCAGCGACCTTTTCGAGGAAATGATCGCGACAGTGCCGATGGGCGCGCGCCTGCTCGCCCGCGCCAATCCCGTGCGCACCGGCGGCCCGATGCAGGTCAGCATCGCCTTCGCCGAAGCGCATGCGAAGGAACGCGCGTATCCGTATGCGGTCGAGGGTTCGATCCGCCGCGAAGTCTTCACCCGTCGCGGCGGCATGTATTTCGGCATCGCGCATCTGCTGGACTATCCGGCCGCCTACGAGAAACCGCTGTTCCGTTTCGCCGATTTCAACGCCGGCCGCTACGCCAGCCGCAACGCCGCGTTCCAGAACGCGGTCGCGGTGGCCACCGGGATTCCGCTGGATCTCGACGGCGATCTGGTGCGCTATCGGAAAGGCAAGGCCCGCGGCGAGACCAGCGCCACCGAGCGCGCGGTGCTCACACTGGCCGATGAACTCGGCATGACACCGGCGCAGATCCGCGACGGGCTGGAAGACAGCCACCGCCACCGCTTCGAACGCAGCGCGCTGTACACCGGCGTGTTCGAAATCGGCGACCGCCGCAACGGCAAACCGCTGCCGCGCGCCACCCTGCCGCGCATCCGCCTGCACAGCCCGAAGATCACCCGCAAACTGACGACCGAATGGTTCGCCACGCGGGTGAATCGGCGCTACAACCGCTGCATGGCGAAGGCGGAGAAGGGCCGCTGAAACGGCCTGGCCTTCGATTGTCGAACGACCGCTCAGACCGCGCTGCCCGACATGTCACCGAAGCCCCTGTGGGAGCGACGGGAGTCGCGACAGGCTGCGGAAAAGTCTCGGAAACGCGTCGCGACTTCCGTCGCTCCCACAGGGGCGACCCGAATTTCTCCGGGCTTCCGACCCCGAGGCGCGCGCTGTCGCTGCAGCCTCACATCTCCGGCGTACTGTTTTCGTTCGATGACATCGCTTCGTCCGCCTTGCGCTGCGATTCGCGGATCTCCGCTTCGGTCGGTACGCGCGGTGGCGGCGGCGGAGCGTCGGGTGCGGCCACCGGCACCGGTGCGTGGATCACGATGGTCGGCGTCGCCGCGCGCGGCGGGTCGGGCGGTGGTTCGACCGCGGTGTCGGCGGTACGCGCCAGCATCGCGCGCACGATCAGCACGAAGCCGATCGCGGCGACCAGCGCGATCAACCACAGCCACGGCCGGCCCTGCGCGGCGCGCGGACGGGTGCGGCGACGGACCATGGCTCGGCGCCGGATCACGCCGGAATCGACTGCGGATAGCGGAACACATCGGTCGGGTCGTAGCGGCGCTTGACCTCGCGCAGCCGCGGCAGGTTTTCGGCGTAATAGGCGTCGAGAAAACCGCGCTGACTCGGGTCGATGAAATTCTGGTAGCAGTACGACGTGGTCTCGCGCGCCATGCGCTCGTGGAAAGCGCTGAGCCAGGCCTGATTCTCCGTCAGGGTTTCCGGCGAATCCGCTTCGGTCCATTCCAGTTCGATGCTGGAGATCATCGAATACCCGCGATGCACGAAGGCCATGTCGGTGCGCCGCTTCGCGTCGATGCGGCCGCCCATCAGGAAGAACTTCCAAGTCGCGGCGACATGCGTGCCCGGCCATGCCGCGAGGTTCGCCAGGATGACCTGGAGCGCTTCGGACGACAGCGCACCGTTCACGAAACGCGAGCGTTCGTGCGAGAACTCGGGATCGCCCTGCTCGGACAGGACTTCCTGCGCATCCCAATAGGGCAGTTCGTCGATCTTCGACGTGGCGGGCGGGAGCACTGCGTAGACCGGCTCCAGCATCGCCATGAGCATCTCTTTCGAATCCGCGAGTTGGCCGAGGATCGTCAGCGAGAGTCCGGGCTTGCCGGCTTCGGCCTTCACGCTGAGCTTCATGCCCAGGCCGTCGGGCGCCGACAGCGCCATCGCCTGCAGCGCTTCGAACACTTCGGCCAGACGATCGCGCCAGGTCAGTTCGAACACCGTGTACTCGCCGACAGGAAACGTCTCGAAGGTGAATTCGGTATGGATGCCGAAGTTGCCGCCGCCCGCGCCGCGGCAGGCCCAGAAGAGGTCGTCGTGCGCATCGTCGCTGCACGCCAGCGCGCGGCCATCGGCCAACACGATCCGCGTGGCTTTCAGACCATCGCAGGTCAGCCCGTGCAGACGCATGTTGAAGCCGATGCCGCCGCCCAGCACCAGCCCCGCCACGCCGACTTCCTTGCAGCGACCGTGGGTGACCGCACGCGAGAACGGCCGGCAGGCGGCATACACATTGCGGTTGCGCGCGCCGCCGCCCAAGGTCGCGATGCCGGTGGCGGGATCGATGTCGACCGCATGCATCGCCGACACATCGATCATCAATCCGGTGGTGGTCGAATAACCCGCGTAGGAATGCCCGCCGCTGCGCGCGACCAGCGGCATGGCGTTGGCCTGCGCCCAGCGCAGACAGGTGCGGACGTCGTCTTCGTTCGCGCACTGCGCGATGCCCTGCGGCAGCGTCGATGCGTACTGCAGCGCCCACGGCGCGGCGCGCTTCGCGAAGTCGGTCGCGCCCGGCATCGACAGCGTGCCCTGCAGGCCGGCGGCGAGTTCCTTCCACATCGGCGCCGCGTTCTCCGGCAGCGATGCGCAGCCGCCCAGCCAAGCCGGCAGACCGAGTCCCAATGCGGCGCCGGCACCGGCGCGCAGGAACGCGCGACGCGAGAGCGCGCGCCGGTGGACGTCATGAAGCGTGGTGTCATGAAGCGTGGTGTCGGCCGTGCCGCGTCGCGTTGCGTCCTGCATCGTTGCGTTCCCCTGTGCGTTGCGCCCACGCTACGGCGCAGGCGGCGGCAGGGTCAAGCCGTGCGCACCTGTCGTTTCCGGCAGCGTCGCCGGATGCGCCACGATGCCCACAAAGCAGAACGCCCTCTCCGTCGCCGGAGAGGGCGTTGCGATGCGGCGATGGCCCCGCACCTCGGAGCATCGCACCTCGGAGCAGCGCGCCTCAGAACATCGCGCGCAGCCTGCCCAGGCCGGTGCGCGACAGCGCGAGCGTCTCGGCCGCGGCGCGCAGGCCGGACAGCGCGGCGCCTTCCATGAAGCCCTGCCACTCGTAGAAGCTGCTGGTGTGCTCGCCGGCGAACAGCACGTTGCCCACGGGCTTGGCTTCGTTGTGGGCGATCATCGTGAAGTAACCCGGACGCTGGCAGCTGTAGGCGCCCTTGCTCAGCGGGTTGCGGCTCCAGTTCTGCGAGAACGCCACGAACTCGCCCTTCGCGTTGCGCATCGCCGCGCGCTTCGCGCCGGGCAGCGCGATCTCGAGCTGGTCGAGGAACACGCCGGCGTCGGCCTGCACGTTGCGCGCATCGAGCGCGCGCGCCGCTTCGCCGCCGAGATGACTGGTGAGCACCGCGCGGTTCTCGTTGCCGTTGAAGGGATTGGTTTCCCAGGTGGACTGCAGCCGCGAGCGGTCGCCGAAGCCGTTGCCGTTGGTGCCGTGCTGGATGTACCAGTACGGCTGGTTGAAACCGACCATCAGCTTGGCGTTGTCGCCCATCGCGGCATGATTGATCGCGTAGCGCTTCCAATCCGGGAATTCCATGCTCGGATCGATCTTCACGTCGCGCAGCACGCTGAACGGCAGCGCCAGCACCACGACATCGTGGTCGGTCTGCACGCGGCGACCGCCGAGGTCGAAGGTCAGGCGCACTCGGCCGTCGGCGAGCTTGCGCATGGCCACCAGCCTGTGGCCCATCTGCACCGGCATCGGCAGACGCGCGGCCAGTTCGGTCGCGATGCGGTCGTTGCCGTCGACCACATGGAAACCTTCGCCGCCCGGGATGGCATTGCCGCTGCCCACCTGCGCGAACTTGCCGCGGCGGTCGCCGTGGACGAAGCGCAGGAAGCTGATCGAACTCAGTTCGTCGATGCCGGCGCCGTATTCGGCGGAATAGGCCGCACCGATGACCTTGCGCAACAGACCACCGGCGCCGTTGAGCTGCAGGTAATCCTCGAGGCTCATGAGGTCGAACAGTTCGTCGGCCTCGCTGTGGCGATCCGCGGTGGGCGAACCCAGCATCGCCAGATCCTGCTGCATCGACGCCGCGAACGCGCGGTATTCCTCGACCACCTGGGCTTCGGAATAGGTGCGGCCGTCGAAGTGGTAATAACTCGCACCCGGCAGCATCGAAGCGTCTTCGAGCTGCAGGCCGAAAGCGCGGGCGTAGCCCAGCATGGCGTGATGCGAATTGCCGATGAACTCGGCGCCGCGCTCGGCGACCTGGCCCGGGAAGTGCCCGCGCAGACTGAAGCAGCGGCCGCCGACGCGGCCCGAGGCTTCGAACACCTTGGCGTTGACGCCGTTGCGCGCCAGCTCGAAGGCGCAGCTCAAGCCGGCCAGGCCGGCGCCGACCACTGCCACCCCGTTGCCGCTGCCGGTCATCGCCCGGCGCAGTCGCGCCATGCCGGCCATCGCGGTCGGGCTCATCGAACCCGCACCCGCCGCGGCGGTCACCGCCGCAGCCATCGCGCCCTGCGTGAACCGCCGGCGGCCGGCGTCGCGGACGCCGTCCTGCGCGGCCGCGTCGCGGCGGCTCGCATCATGCTCGATCGCTTCCTGCGCGCTCTGTCCCGTGGTTTCGCAATGCGCGGCCAGGCGCGCGAGGCGCTGCAGGCGCCCCATCATCGAACTGCGACTCATAATTTGTCCCCCAGACGTGTCTATCGGCAGCCGTGGATCACCCGGGTCGCCGCGAGGCGACAGACATCCGTGGACCGGCTTCGAACCCCTGTTGCGACCGGTACGGCGCATGTCCCCCACGCGCCCCGGCCTGGACCGCAGTGTGCCACATTCAGATTCCGCTGTGACCCGGTCCCGCGGCCTCGCGGAGGACCGCCCGACCCGTCAGGACTGCCGCCCGCCCCCGCTCGCAGCAGCGCCAGGAGGCCTGTCCCCCACGCTCAGCCGCCCGCGGCCTTCAGCCACTGGCGATAGCGCGCCGCGCGCTTCGCGCGATCGGGCGCATCCTCGGGCGCGATCTCGAGATATTTCCGCGCCGCATCCAGCGCGCGGGCATCGCCGCGCGCGTGCAGCACGTCGGCGCGCACGCGCCAGACCTCCGGATCTTCCGGCCACTCCATCACCAGCGTGTCGGAACAGTCGTTCATCACATCGGACGACTGCTTGCCGGACAGCCCGTACTGCTCGCATTCGGCCATCAGCGTGGCTTTCCGCCAACCGCCATCCTGGCCGAAGCTGACCGTCCCGTCGCGCGCGAGTTGCGTCGGCGTGTCGTTGCGCAGATTCTCTTCCACCTGCACCAGTTGCTGTTTGTAGTAGATCGAATTCGGGAACCGGCGAAGCACGTATTCGATGTCGAGCTTCGACCACGCCGGGCGGGTGAACAGGTTCTGCTGCATGCGGAAGGCGCGATAGTTCGACACGCCGACGTTGAAGCGCACCGCCTGCGACACGTAGGCGAGGCCGCGCTTCTCGTCGCCGCGCGCGAACCATGAGGCCGACAACTGGTTCAGAACCAATCCATGCGGACCGATGCGAGCCGCGCGCTCCAGCGCCGCGACCACGGCATCTTCCGGGTTCGGCTCCTGGTTCAGCAGGGGATCGGCCGCCAGCGACGCCAGCACCGAATTGAGCAGCGGAACCTCGTCGCGATGTTTCAGCAGATGGCGCTCGACCTCGCTCAGCTGCGCTTCGCTGCCGCCCCAGCGCGGCTCGGCGGCGGTCTTCCATCCCAGCGCCGCGGAGTAGGACGCCGGATCGCCCTCGGCGCAGCGACGGCCGAGCGCGAACGGGTCTTCGTCGCTGCCGGACAATCGCAGCGCGGCGACGCGGGTATTGCAGGCCGGGGTCAATCGCGGCTTCGCGGCATGGGCCGACGCCAGCATCCTGTCGGCCAGCGCGGCGGTCGCCTGCGCGTTGCGCATGTCCACCGCCGGCGTCTCCGATCCGCTGCGGGTGCCGCGCGTTTCCTGCGCCGCGGCGAACAGCGCGCTGCCGTAGGCCAGGCGGCTGTAGGCGCTGTCCGGGCTGGCCGCATGCCAGCGTTTGGCGATGTCCTGCGACGCCGGGCTGGCGTCGAAGATGTCGAAGGCGACATCGATCTGATCGCGCTCCGACGGCGTGTCGTAATGCGCCTGCAGCAGTGCGTCGAAATGCCGTTCCAGCGCGGCGCGGCCCTGCGCGCTCGCGATCTGCCGATCGATGCCTTCCAGATCGTACTTCGGCCTGCGCTGCAGCGCGCAGCGCGCTTCGACGATCGCGCGATCCCAGGCCATCCCCGGCACGTCCGGGTAGGCCAGGCAGCGTTCGACATCGTCGTCGATCTTGTCCGCCTCCTGCATCCGCAGCAGCAACGCGTCCCAATCGGT
This sequence comes from uncultured Lysobacteraceae bacterium, assembly GCA_946480825.1. The sequence goes on along the minus strand of CAMLLG010000024.1, from coordinate 35,855 downwards.
CTTGTCGTCGACCACCAGCGCGGGCGGCGCGGGCGGCGCGGACGCCTGACGCGCGACCTGCGGCGTCGACGGATCGGCTTCCGCGCAGGCCGCGAGCCCGAACGACAGCAGCGTGGCCGTCGCGGCGCGGACCAGGGTCATGGTCGGAGATGGCGATTCGGGCAGGACGGATGGAAGCTTGAGCATCGCGGCACCACGGCAACGAACGGAGAGTCGGAAATATACGCGAGCCGCGCGGCATTCCGGACTGGCTCGTCATGGATAGCGCATCGTGTGTGGAGACAGGATCAGGCCCCCGCAGGATGACGCAGGCCGGTCAGCGCCGCGGCGAACCCGCCGACACGGCGCGCACTTCCGGCGCGCAGTCCTTCGGCACGCCGGCGCGGCGTTCGGACACCGGCGCCTTCGGCGCCTGCCGTTTCAGCGTGTTGTCGTAGGCGAGCACATCGATGTCGCCATCGGCATCGTGAACGGTGTCGACGATCCGCCAGTGCATGGCGTCGCCGCGCACGGCCGCGCGCACCAGATGGATGTCGCCGCTGCGCGCGCTTTCGATGGTCAGCACCGCATCCCTGCCGATCGCGACGCCGTGGATGGCGCGGGCGTCGCCCTCGTCGAGTTGCGACAGACGGACGCGCGCGCCGTCGTAGCTGCCGCAGAGGCGGTCGCCGTGCTGCACCAGCGACAGGAAGAAACCGCCGCACTCGGCCTTGGGGTCACCGCGGTCGCACCATCGCACCGACCACTCGCCGTCGAATACGGGCTTGGCCGCCCGTGCGGGCGCGGAGACGGAAAAGGCAACCGAAACACTGGCGATGGCGAACAGACACCGGAAAGTCATGCCACACGCTCCCTGTCGACGATTCGACGAAACAACGCTACGACCCACGGCGGAACGGGTCAACCCGTCGCCGCGGGACGGGACGCGCGCGTCCGTTCAGGACGACCGCGCGCGCTCGTCGCTGCCTGCGAGCACGCCGCCCAGACCGATGCCGGCCGCAGCGCCGCCACCGCCCCCTATGCCGCCACCGCCGCCTCTGCCGCCACCGCCTTGGCCATCGCGGCCGCCGCCTTCGCCCTTGCCTTTCGCGCCGCCGGACGGCCGGGTCGGGCCCTGCTTCGGAATCGACAGATCCGCCGGCACCGGTGCCAGATCGAGCACGCCGCGGATGAAATCGCGCAGCGACACCACCAGTTCTGCCGTGTGTACCGGACGACCTTCGGCCAGTTCGGTCGCCGCGCGCGCGGCGAGCCGCACCTGTTCGTCGGTGCCGAGCAGCAGGATGTCCGACAACGCCGCTTCCACCGCATCGCGGATGCGCCGCGAACGGTCGGAACTGTTCGCCTCGCGTTCGACGACATCGTCCGTCGTCGCATTCGCTTCGGCATCGGCGGAGGAACCGCGCCGACGCAGGTCGCGCAGATGCGTGGGATCGACCGCGAGATCGCCGGTGAACGAACCGCCGAGCGTCTTGTACGCCGCGATCAGCGTGCGCAGGCGCTCGTTGATCTGGCGGTTCTCGCGCTCGCGCCGTTGCTGCACCGTCTGCATCACGATCAGGCGGATGCCGACGCCGATGAGGGTGATCACCGCCAGCGCGGCCAAGGTCGACAACATCCCCTGCCAGGAACTGAAATCGAGACCGCGCATGGAGGATTCCTCGGATTTGTGATGCGTGTGCGAACGAAGCGCGCGACGCCGATCAGGGATGCGCCAACGCGTAGTCGATCGCCGCGCACACCGCCGCGGCCTGCGCGGCGTTGCATTGCTCGGGCGTGGCGCGCGGGCTGTCCGGATAGACCTCGGTGGTGGTGACATAGCGCGCGCCGGTCATGCCCGCGCACAGTCCCAGCGATGCCAGCGGATAGCGGATCACGCCCGGGTCGACGACGGTCGAGCCGATGATCTCGCCGCGCTCGTCGGCGGGCGCGATGTGGGTGATGCGTTCGACCGCCGCGATGATCGCCCGCTGGAAATCCGGCTGCGGGCGTTCGGTGTCGTCGACCAGATAGAACCCGTCGGGAATGGTACCGGGCTCGAACGGTTTGCCGTCGCGCGCGGCCAGCGCCGGGCGGAATTCGGTTTCGTCGCTGTCGGTGGTTTCGTGCAGATCGATATGCATCCGCACCCGATCGCGCAGCGGCGCGACCAGGCGCATCAGCGCCGCCGATTCTTCGGCCGGACTGGGCTCGCGGAACGAGCGGTTCGGATCGATCGCGTCGTGGTTCCAGCGATGGATGCGCTCGTACGCCCACGGGCTGATGCACGGCGCGATCAGCAGGTTCGCGCGGCCGGCGTAATCCGCGGCATGCAGATCGACGAAGCGCAGCGCGCCGTGCACCCCGCTGGTTTCGTAGCCGTGCACGCCGCCGGTGACCAGCATGCACGGCAGCGCATCGCTCCAGTCGCGGCTGCGGATCGCGAACAAGACATGGCGGTCCGGCGAATAATCGAGATGGCCGTACTCGATCACATCGAAGCGTTTGCGCAGGCGTTCGATCGTGCGCACCACATCGGTCTCGTAGCTGCGATGACGGGTCTGAAGCGCGCGCCATGCGGCGACCTCGGCGGGCCCCCAGGGCCGGCCGGGGGTGCCGATCGGGTAAAAGGCCGTGTCGTTCATCGCGTCGCTCGCCTGTCGCCGTGGAAGCTCGCAGTGTACTGCCGCGATGCGCCGACCCGCCCCTTTTCCGCGATTCTCGTGCACAGTAACCGCCCCGACCGAGACCGCCCATGTCCGAACCCATCCGACTCTCCCGACGCGTGGCCGAACTCGCGCGCTGCTCGCGCGCCGACGCCGAGCGCTACATCGAAGGCGGCTGGGTGTCGGTGGACGGCGCGATCGTGGAATCGCCGCAGCATCCGGTCTCGGACGAACGCGTCGAACTCGATCCCGCAGCGGTGCTGGAAACGCCGGAACCCGCGACCATGCTGCTGCACAAACCGGGGGGCTTCGATGCGATCGGCGGCAGGAAACCGGCGGCCGCGCTGGTCGCAGCGGGCACGCGATGGGCGGACGATCCCAGCGGTCTGCGCCTGCTGCAGCGCCATTTCGTCCGGCTGACGCCTTTGGTGCCGCTCGACAGCGAGGCCAGCGGGCTGATGGTGTTGACTCAGGACGGCCGCGTGTGGCGACGGCTGACCGAGGATGCCGATCAGATCGAACACGAATACGTCGTCGAGGTCGCCGGCGAGATCGCACCGTATGGCCTGAACCGCCTGAACCACGGCCTGAGTTTTCGCGGTCGCGCGCTGCCGCCGTGCAAGGTCAGCTGGCAGAACGAATTCCGCCTGCGTTTCGCGATCAAGGCCGCCCAGCCCGGCCAGATCCGCGACATGTGCGCGCAGGTGGGCCTGCAGGTGGTCGCGATGCGGCGCCTGCGCATCGGCCGGATTCCGCTGGGCAAACTGCCGGCGGGCGAATGGCGTTACCTGCCGGTGGGCGAGAAATTCTGAGCCCTCGTTCAAAGTCTCCCGATCAGGCCGGTCGAATGCGCAGGGTCAAACCCTTGAGGAAGTTGCGCAGCAGCTGGTCGCCGCAGGCGCGGTAGTTGTGATGCCCCGGCTGACGGAACAACGCGCTCAATTCGGGCTTCGACATCGGGAAACCGGCCCCGGCGAAGATCGCGTGCAGATCGACATCCTTCAGTTCGAACGCGACGCGCAATTTCTTCAGCACGAGATTGTTGGTGACGCGGGTCGCCACCGGCCGCGGCGGCAGGCTGTCGTCGCGACCGCGGCAGTGGATCACCAGACCGTCGAGGAAGTGCGCGAGCACGCGGTCGCTGCAGGCCACGTACGCGGGGTCGTCTTCCCTGCGCACGAAGTCCCGCACCTGTTCCTTCTCGAACGGCAGGGTCGGATCGGACAGCTTCGCGATCGCGACGACCTTGATGTCGCTCAGATCGAGCATGTAGCGGATGCTGCGCAGCACATCGTTGTTGATCATGAGTCCGGATCGGGCCTGTGTTCGAGGGTGAGGAAATTCTGCGTTCGAGGGCTTGCGACCTGCCGTGCACTTTACAGGCGCCGGCTCAATCTTCCAGCGCCGCCGCTTCGCGGCCCTGCTGGCGGATCAACGCTTCCTGGCGCGCGTCGTTGATCGCATCGCGCACGCTGTCGAGGTCGGCCTCGCGTTCGTCGTGTTCGAACGCACCGGTCAGCGGGGTGTCGGGCTGCAGCGCGCCGGCCTCGAAGAGCGCCCAGATTTCCTCGCCGTACCAGGTATCGAGCAGGTCCGGCGCCCAGCGCCCGAGGCTCGCGGTGAGATTGTTGACGTCGCGCAGCAACATCCGCCGCGCGGCGTTGTTGCCCGCCGCGCTGACCACCTGCGGAAAATCGATGACGATCGGGCCGTCCGGCCCGACCAGTACGTTGTACTGCGACAGATCGCCGTGGATCAGACCGCAGCACAGCATGCGCACCACCTGACGCATCAGCACCGCGTGGAATTCGCGCGCCTGCTCGGGCGTCAGTTCCACTTCGCCCAGCCGCGACGCCGAGAAGCCGGCGGCGTCGGTCACCAGTTCCATCACCAGCACGCCGTGATAGTAGCCGTAGGGCTCGGGCACGCGCACCCCGGCATCGCGCAGCAGATAGAGGGCATCGACCTCGGCGTTCTTCCAGGCGGTTTCCTGCTGCTTTCGGCCGTATTTCGTCGCCTTGCCGATCGCGCGCGCCTCGCGGCTGCCGCGCACCTTGCGCCCTTCCTGGTACTGCACGCGCTGCTGGAAGCTGCGCTGCGCCATGTCCTTGTAGACCTTCGCGCAGCGCACGTCGTCGCCGCTGCGGACCACGTAGACCGCCGCTTCCTTGCCGCTCTTGAGGGGACGCAGGACCTCGTCGATCACGCCGTCGTCGATCAGCGCCTGCAGTGCGTTGGGGGTCTTCATGCCGCCATTCTAACGGCCCATCGGCACGACCGACGCGGCGCGGACGGCCGACCGCACCACGCGACGCCCGCGCCGGAAGGCTTGACAGCGACCGACGGTCATGTCGCGGAACCATGCCGCCGCTTTTTTCAGGATGCCGCGGATCGCGGGAACGACACCCGGTTCGCACGCATGAACCGCGCGCCAATGCATGCAGCGCATCACGAATTGTTTCCGCTCGCATAACCGATGTTTACCGGAATTGCGCGCAAGCTGATCACGCGATCGGGAAGCCCGCTCGCACGTACCCCCAAAAAGGAGACGGCATGACACATCACAACACCCCCAACACCTCGAACAGGAACACACCGAACACGTCGCAGGCGAAGCAGATGGACAAGACCCTGTACGCGAACGAACGGGCGCACTGGAAACAGCAGTTCGAGAAGGAACCCTATTACGAGTCGGGCCACGCATTCTCGGATTACGATCCGGCCTATCGCGTCGGCGCCGAAGCGCGCGAGCGCTATGCCGGAAAACGCTTCGAACAGATCGAATCCGACCTGCAGAACGAGTGGGAAGAAGCGAAGGGATCGGCCCGGATCGGGTGGGACAAGGCCAAGCAGGCCGTACGCGCGGCGTGGGATCGTGTCGAGCACGCGATGCCCGGCGACGACGACAGGAAACAACGCAACTGACGGCGCGCTGACGCCTCGATCATCATTCTCGATCACACGACGGGAGTGCTTCGGCGCTCCCGTTTTTCGCGTGGATGCGGCCGGAACGCCCGCTGGGCACACGGCATCCCACGCATCGCGATCGATACGGACGTGCGCATGACGCACTGCATCATGCCCTTTGGTGCAATGGCCGCCTTGCCGCAGCAGGATCAGTATCGAGGACATCGGTCTTCGTCGCGCTGACCCTCCGGGGAGGATACCCATGCACCGCCGCACGTTCCGCGTCATCCCGCCGGCCCTCCGCGTCATCCCGACCGTGTCGTCCGCCGCGTCCGCCGCCCTGCTTTCGCTCGTCCTGCCCGCGCTCGGCGCCGCAGCGCTGGTGCTTCCCCGCAGCGCGCAGGCGCTCGACTGCGGCACCAACAACGGCTTCACCTGCACCGGCACCGCCACGCAGTACGCCGGCGGCTTCAGCCCGGGCGTCGGCAGCGGCGGGTTCGGCGGCGCCGCCGCCTGCACGCCCACGCGCACACCGGTGGTTTTCGTCCACGGCAACGGCGACAGCGCGATCAGCTTCGACATGCCGCCCGGCGCCGTCAGCGGCTACACCACGCCGACGTACTCGATCTACGACGAACTCAAATCGCGCGGCTACAAGGACTGCGAACTGTTCGGCGTGACCTATCTCAACGCCAGCGAGCGCGGCGCGCCGCAGAACAATTACCACAGCCCCGCGAAGTACCAGATCCTCAAGACGTTCATCGATGCGGTGAAGACCCACACCGGACGCGGCCAGGTCGACATCGTCGCGCATTCGATGGGATCGAGCATGGCGCTGGCGATGGTGCGTTATTACGGCTATCAGGGGAGCGTGCGCCGCTTCGTCAACATCGGTGGTGGCCTGCGCGGGCTCAACACCTGCTACGCCACCGGCTATCAGTCGCCCTACGCGCCGACCTGCAACGCCGAAGCTTACGTCTGGCCGTACGATCACTACACCTTCGGCTACTACCCCAGCACCGGCGTGAGCTTCTACGGCTACAACCGCTGGACCGGCAGCGGCAGCACCAGCCTGCGCGCGACACCGGCGAGCTACACCGGCATCGGTTTCTACACCATCACCGCCGGCCTCCACGACCAGGTCCACTGCTTCACCACCAGCTACAGCAGCGGCTGCGGCAACGGCGCGTTGTTCAACGCCGGCACGAATGTGAAAGCGCAGGTGGACATCGGTTTCGGCAGCAGTGCCTACGCCTACGACTGGGACTGGGCCGACGGCAGCCCGTACAACGCCGGCGGCGGCGACACCAGCGGTGGCGTCGGCCATTTCCGCTCGAAGACCAACGCCGGGCGGATCGTCTACAACATGCTGGCGACCACCTGCACGACCGGCTGCGCCAGCGGTTATGCCGGCGTGAACGGACCGGCATTCAATCGTTGAGCCGTGTCGTGGTCCGGGCGATACCTGCGCCCATCGATAGAGAGAATGGCATCAGACTTTGGTAGAGCGGCCTTCAGGCCGCTGCTCTTGCGCGACGTAAAAGCGGCGGCCTGGTTTTCAACAGCCGAATGGCTGGTCAGGCCGCTCTACCGACGGCCTGGCGGATGGGATGCCGCCCCGGGCCACGCCCGCGTTCGCCTTGGCTATACTCGCCCCGCCGGCAAGGACGCCCCACTCCCCGCCAGGCAATTCGCGCGCGGCCGCGGGCCGCGTTCCGGTCATGCCGGCATCGAGACACGGTGCCGGCGCACAGGGAGATGCACAGGATGCGCTACACACGCCGCAGATTTCTCGCCACCGCCGCCACCGCCGTCGGCGGTTCGGTCCTCGCCGCACGCAGCGGCAGCGCCTTCGCCGCGGGAACCACCTCCCCGGCGCGCTGGCATCGTCACGATGTCGCCAGCCCGGAGGGCCTGCGCATGCTCGCCAGCTACGCGCGCGGCGTGAGCGCGATGCTCGCCCTGCCCGCCGACGATCCGCGCAACTGGTTCCGCAATGCGTTCACCCATTTCCTCGACTGCCCGCACGGCAACTGGTGGTTCTACGCCTGGCATCGCGGTTACGTGGGCTATTTCGAGCAGACCATTCGCGCGCTCAGCGGCGACCCCGACTTCGCGATGCCGTACTGGGACTGGACGCGGCAACCGCAGATCCCGGCGCAGATGTTCGACGGCGTGCTCACGCCCACCGATGGCGCCTATTCGCCGTACACCCGCAATCTCGCGGTGTTCACCGATTTCATCAAACCGGCGCTGACGAACTATTGGGGAACGCTGTCGTCCGACCAGCGCAAACAGCTCGACGCGCGCGGCTACGGCAGCTTCGACCTGGTCTGGAACGACGTCACCGGCTACAGCCCGGCGCAGGATGCCGGGGTCTCCGGCAACATGGCGTTCGCGATCACCTGCGGCGCGCGCTATCTCTCGGCCGACAATCCGAAACTCGACGCCAAGACGCTGACCGCGGTCGATCGGAACACGATCATCGCCGGGCTGGCGCCGTTCGATTTCTACAACCCCACGGCCAGCCTCAGCTTCACCAGCTCGAAGACCGCCTCGCACGTGATGCAGCCCAACGGCGCGACCGAGTTCTCGGTGCTGGAAGGCCAGCCGCACAACAAGGTGCACAACTGCATCGGCGGCGTCGGCGCGATCGATCCGGGCCCGTACGGCAACATGACCAACTTCCTTTCGCCGGTCGATCCGATCTTCTTCCTGCATCACGCCAACATGGACCGGTTGTGGGACGTGTGGACGCGCAAGCAGCAGGCGCTGCGGCTGCCGATCGGGCCGACCGAGGACACGCAGGCCTTCATGGACGAACCATTCCTGTTCTATGTCGGCGCCGACGGCACGCCGGTCGGGCCGACCACCGCCGGCGCGGTCTTCGACACCGCGGCGTTCGACTACGACTACACGCCCGGCTTCGGCAGCGACTACATCCCGAAGCCGACCCTGCGCCGTCCGCCGCCCGAGATCGCCGCCACCGTCGACGAGGACAGCGCTTCGGTCGCGCTGCCCAAAGCGCTGGTCGACCGCCATCTCGCCGCAGCCCAGGCGTCGGCGCTGATCGCCGAGATCACCATCGATCGTCCGACGGGGCTGGCGGTGTCGCGCGAATTCGACGTGCTGGTGAACGCGCCCGCCGATGTCGAACGGGTCGAAGCCGACAGCCCCTACTACGCCGGCACGATCTCGTTCTTCGGCCCGGGCATGCCCGGCATGGCGATGTCGCACACCACCACCTTCGCGCTGCCGTTGCGGAAAACACTGCAGGCGTTCTCGCAGCTGGAAGCGGGCACGGCGACCCTGGACATCCGCCTCGTCCCGTCCAGCGGGCACGCCAAGGACGCGCCCAAGGTGCTCGGCGTCACCATCGTGCCGGTGCGCTGACCGGCCGCCGCTCGCATGCCCCGCGTCGTCGCCCTGCTCTGCACGCTGCTGCTCGCGGCGTGCGCGCAGGCGACGCCGAAGGCCGCGCCCGCGCGCGACGATGGCAGCATGCGGGATGACCGCATGCCTCACGAAAGCATGCTGCAAGAAAGCATGCCTCAAGAAAGCATGCTTCAAGAAAGCATGCGCCATGACATCGCACTCCCGCGCGCACTCAAGGCCGGCGAGCGCGTCCTGCTGGAAGTGCGCGTCGGCGCGATCGGCAGCGGTCGGGAGATCGTGCTGCGCACCGCGGACGGACGACTGATCGGCACGGTCTCGCCGCACGGCATCCGCCCCGGCAATGCCGCAGGCACATACGTCGTGCCGGTGCCGCCCGAGGCCCTCGCACATACGGTTCGCGACGGCCGTCTGCGGCTGCGTATCCTGATCGAAGGTGCGGGCGCTGCCGCTCGACCGGTGCGGGCGGACGAAGTGCTCGGCGTGCGCGTGATCGTCGTCGACTGACCGTCGCAGTCGAAGGCCATGTCGTGATCATCGCCTCCCGATCGTCGCATCGCGACGGTCGCGACTCCCCTTGTCGTGACACAACCGGTACCCTGCGCCTCCGCCCCGACGATCGCCCGGCATGCCGCACGCTTCAGGCCCTCTGCTCACCCGCCCGCTCGCCGAAGCGCTGAGCGCCGCGCGCGATGCCGGCGCGCGGATCTGGACCGGCTCGTTCGATCTCGACCGCACCCGCGACGACGTATCGCTGGACGCCGACGCATGGACATGGCGCGGGCGGCGCCATCCGTATCCGGACACGCTCAAGGACCGCACGATCTATCACTGGGACGGCGAGAGCTTCGCGGCGATCTCCCGCTACGACGGCGCACTGATCAAACTGGTGCCCACCGAATGGGGCGCACCGACCTTCGAGATCGACGGCATCAAGATGCTGCCCACCGCGAAGACGTCGCCCATCGACGATGCGCGGCGCAAGGTCGCGCTGGTGCGGCCGCAGGGCAAGACCGTGCTCGACACCTGCGGCGGCCTCGGCTATTTCGCCGCCTGCTGTCTCGACGCCGGCGCGGCGCGCATCCTGTCGTTCGAGAAGAACGCCGACGTGCTGTGGCTGCGCACGCTCAACCCGTGGTCGCCCGATCCCGACGCGCCCGAACACGGCGGCCGCCTGCGACTGACGCATGCCGATGTGTCGCAGGCCATCGCGGAGATTCCCGACGCCTCGATCGACGCCCTGCTCCACGACCCGCCGCGCTTCGGCATCGCGGGCGAACTGTATTCGCAGGCGTTCTACGACCAGCTCGCGCGCGTGCTGCGCCGCGGCGGGCACCTGTTCCATTACACGGGCACGCCGAACGCGCTCACAAGCGGTCGCGACGTGCCGCGCGAAGTCGCGAAGCGACTGGAAAAAGCCGGATTCAAGGCGAAACCGGCGTTGGATGGCGTGCTGGCGATGCGGCGCTGAGCGTATCGGCCGCGATCGGCCGCGAGACGCCGAAGCAGGTGGATCGTGCGGACCGGAGTCACCCCAACAGGCGTTCGATCTCCGCGTCCTTCTCGTCCCAGATCCCGTTCATCCACTGCTGGAAGCGGGCGCGGAACGCGCGGTCTTCCTGGTAATCGCCGCCGATCAGCGTGTCGGGGATCGGGCGCTGGCGCACCGTCACCCGCACTTCGGGAATGCGACCGCCGATCAGATCCACGATCGTCGGCCGGCCGCCGGGATAGACGATGGTCACGTCCAGCACCGCGTGCAGGCTCGGGCCCATCGCGCCGATCACGAACGCCACGCCGCCGGACTTCGGCTTGAGCAGATGACGATACGGCGAGGCCTGCGCGGCGTGCTTCTGCGGCGTGAAGCGGGTGCCCTCGACGAAGTTCATCACCGACACCGGAATGTCGAGAAACTTCTCGCAGGCGCGGCGCGTCGCCTCCATGTCGCGGCGGCCCAGCTCCGGGTTCTTCGCGATCTGCTTGCGCGTGTAGCGGCCCATGAACGGAAAATCCAGCGCCCACCAGCACAGGCCCAGCACCGGCACCCAGAACAACTGCCGCTTGAGGAAGAAACGCTGGAAGGGAATGCGGCGGTTGAAGATCTTCTGCAACACGACGATGTCGACCCAGCTCTGGTGGTTGGCCAGCACCAGGTAATGTCCGTCCTTCTTCAGCGATGCAGGCATCTCCACGCGGAACACGGTCCGGGTGAAGCGATCGATCATCCAGCTGTTGGTCGCGATCCAGCCTTCGGCGAAACCGATCAACACCGGATTGCAGGCCAGCCGGGCGCGCCTGGACGGCAGCACGGCCTTGAACAGCGCCACCGCCAGCAGCGGCAGCGCATGCACCAGAGTATTGGCCACGATCAACAGCAGGATCGGGAAGACGCGGAACCACACCATGCGGGACACCGGCCATCGGCCCAGTCGACGAAGGGCGGGAAGCGTATCAAACCTGCGCTTCCGGGGGCCTGCGACGACCGCACGGACGCGACGCATGCACGGTTCGCGGCCCGACACCGCGCGAGCGCACGTCCCATGCGTCGAGGCCACCGAACATGCTGTCGAGCAGGTCGTCGAGCGCGTCTTCGTCGAGCGCGGCGGCGTCCAGCTCATCTTCCATGTCGTCGAAAGCGTCCGCGCGCACGATGGCCGGCGTCGGGATGAGATCCGCGCCCGGATGCGGATACGGCAGATTGGCGAACCCCTGCCCGGTGATGCGGCGCAGCAGGGCGCGGACCGCACGCTCGCGCTCGCCCGGACCGACCCGGTTGATCCACGGCAGGCGCGCGAGATTGCCCTGCCAGACGATCCGGTCCCGGTTCGGATCGGCGACCGTATAGCGGACCAGACCGGTCGGCGTGGTGGTCACCAGACCGCCCAGCGGCAGCGGTCGTCCGGGATGCCGTCGCCGCAACTCGGCGAACCGCGTCAGCAGTTCCAGCGCACCGCCGTCCTGCCCGGCGCTGGTCCGGATCTCGCCGAAGCCGATCGGCGGCGGCCGATGATGGCGCAGGTTGCGCCGCCAGTGCCGACCCTCGGAGCGATAGCCGATGTTCGGACCGAACACCCGTTCGAGATCGATGGCCGCATCGATGCCGCGATCGGGCGCACCCATGCGCACCGGCCGGCGAAGCGCATCGCGGTCGCGCATGAGATCGTGCATGAGATCGCGCATGCCATGCGCCGTCCCGCGACAACGTCCGCAACACATGGCGCACTCCCCGGAACTGGAATGACGCGACGTTAGCCCGCACCACGATCCCGGACCATCGCGTGTCCGCGCTACTCCATCCGGGGGAGGCCGCTCGACGAAGGGCGATCCGGGAATTGATTGTCGCCGACGGATGTCGCACGCTTTTCCGCCCCGCCGACGGACCCGCGCCATGCTTCCGAATCGCCCCGCTCTCCGTCCCGATGCCGTCGCGCATGCGCGCCGCTGGCGTTCTGCCGTCATCGCCGCCGGTCTGGCGCTGTGCATGGTCACGCCCGCCCTGCCGACATGGGCGCAGGACACCGGTGCCGCATTCCAGGCCATGCGCGAGCGGGCGCGGCGATTGCCGCCGGTTCCGGCCCGGTTCGATGCCGACGAGGCCATGCGCCTGCTCGAACCCGGCAACAGCGCGCTGCGCGGACGCCTCTACACCCAGGCCGCGCCGCTGCGCCGCAACGACTCGGGCCACCAGTTCGTCTGGCTGGTGCCGATGACCGCCTATGCCCGCGAATGGGTGAAACTGCACATGACGCCGGAACGCGACGGGCTGAAGACCGACGACGATCTTCCGCTCGCGCAACTGCTGGTGGACGAGCAGGTCAGCCTCTATCTGGCCCGAACCTTCACCGACAAGAACGGCGGCTTCGCCTTCGAAAGTCTGCGCGCGGGCGAATACGTGCTGATCTCGATGAAGCAGGACGTGAAGGCGCAGAGCTTCCACCCGGTCGTCGGCTACGACACCCAGAACGTGTCCACGATCATCGACCAGCGCTGCAGCCACGGCGTGTGCTCGCCCGTGTACGCGCAGCAGCAACAGCAGGTGCCGATCTACAGCGACAAGATCGAGACCGTGTTCGACGTCAAGGACTTCAACACGGTCCGGGTCGTGACCCTGGCCGAAGACCAGTCGCTGGATCTGGGCCGGGTGCGCAGCAAGCGCATCCGCTGAGCGCGCAGATCCGCTTTCGCCGCCCCATCGTCTTCCCGTTCCCGGAGCGCCACGCATGCCGCACGCCCCTCATCGCGATACCGGCGCACCGAGCGCCACGATTCCGAACGTTTTTTCGTTGGCCCGCTTGTCGTGGCGTTGTTCCGTCGCCCTTCTCGGCGCCACCCTGCTGAACGCGCCCGGCGCGGCCCGCGCCCAGGAGGCCGCTGCCGAACAGGCCGGCCCCTGCAGACCGGCCATGCCCGCGTGCTGGTACATCGTGTTCGGCACCGGCGATGCGCCATCGCGGGCGATGTACGTCGCCAACGGGAAGACCCGCACACTCCCCGGCGGCGAAATCTCGATCGAAGGCATCGAACTCTTCGAATCGCCGGACAAGTACAACTACGTCGCCTCGACCTTCGATTTCGACTGCAAGGCGCGCAAGTTGCGCATCCCTCGCGCCTACGCGCAGCAGGTCGGCGGCCGGATCGAACATGCGCCGCCGCGCGACCAATCGTGGACACCGGTGCAGGAACGCAGTTGGGTCGGCCAGGTGTTCAAACTGGCCTGCACGCCCGGCGCGAAGACCGACCCGAAGAAATACGACTTCCTCTGGCTGTCGGACCTGGCCCGCGCCGCCGACGTGCTGCCGCTCGCGCGCAGAATCCTGTGGGAACGCGAATTCGCGCCGGACAAGCGCGGCAGGCGGCGCTGAGCGCGACGACAGCGGCGACGAAGCGCGCGGTCAGTCGACCCGCGCGGGATCTTCGGGCACCACCGTGTCGTCGATCGGCAGCGCATCGACGCGGCCCATCCGCGTCATCTCGTCGTGCGCGGCGACCACCGGCTGGCGCGCACCGCCCACTTCGGGCGTGGACGAGGCGATCACCTGGATCGCCTCGTCGGCACGGCGCTGCGTTTCCTGAATGTCGAGGTGCCGGAGATCCATCGCGTTCGACGCAGGCACCATGTCGCCATCGTCCGCCATCGCGACGTGGGTCATCGCGCTCGACATCATCGACGCCTGCGATGTTCGCGGCGAGGCATCCCCCGTTTCACCACGATGGAATGCGCGACCGGAAGACGCGTAGGTCGCACGCGGCATCGACGACGAAAGGCCCGCCGCCTGCGCCACATAGCCCTGCGGCGGCGCCAGCGGCTGCGGCAGCGGCTTCGCATCGGTCTGCACCACGCGCATCGACGCGGTGTCGTCGCCATCGGGCGCGTGTTTGAGCAGCACCAGATTGAACGCGAAGAAGCCGATCGAAGCCCCGATCGCCACCAGCGCCGTGGTGCCCAGCGTCTTCAATCGGCGACGTTCGCCATCCACCTGGCGCAATCTGTGAGCGAACGTCCGATGGAGATAGCGCTCCGCGGCGGCGACCGGACGGGCGTCGGCCACCTGCGACAGGTATCGCGCCGCCCTGCGCGCAGGCTGCGCGAGCCGTTGCCCATACGTCTGCGCACGACCCGGCGATGCGAAAGGCGCCGATGCGCCGACGGTCGATGCGATCGGCGGAGGCTCGGCGACCGCCATCTCGTGCAGGATCGCGGCATCGATCAGTCTGAGCTGCGGCGCATGCGCGGCCGCCTCGACCACGCCGTCCGGAAAATCGCCGTCGTAGACGAGGATCGTCCGGTCCACGCGCGCGGCTCGGACACAGGCCATTTCGCGGCGAAAGGCGTCCTGCGGATGCGATAGGACCGACCAGTCGCGCGTGCTCAGCCACAGGGTCTCGCCGGCATCGTTCATCAGCAGCGACACCACCACGTCTCCGCACCGCTCGCGCAAGGCCGGCGGCTCGATCGCGAGCGGGCGCCAGCCGCGAGCCACGAAATGCGCCTTGGCCGTCGATAGCGCACGCATGCCATCGGCGCGCGGCATCGCATCGTTCGGCGGCATCGTCGAAGCGGATGATGCCGTGGTGGTTTCGCTGTCGGACATGACATTCGATCTCCCGATGACATGGAGGTCGATTCTGCCGATGGGTTCTGGCCGCGGAATGAATCGGCGCGACGAGCGGCGGCGGGTTCACGCTTCGTTGCGATACGCGCCAAGAACAGGCCCATTTCAGTAAGATTCCGTGCAGAGCGCATGTCGCGCGCGGCATCGCGCACGACGGCATGCGCATCGTCGTCTACGCAGATCGCTCACGCGCCGCGAAACGGAACAGCAGCCCCGACACCAGCCAGGGCAGCGCGAACAGCGCGGTCAACGACAGCTCGTGGGGCGCGAAGCCCATCGGCAACGCGATGCCGACCGCGGTCAGCTGCGCGATCGCCGTCGCGAACATCGCCCACGCCATGCCGCGGACCCGGAACCTCGCGAGCACCGCGCCCACGGCCGCGATGCACAGCACGCCCGCGAACATGAGGTTGATGATGTCCTGCTCGCTGCCGAGCATGCCCACGGCCAGATTGACCCAGACCGTGAGGAAGCCCGTGGCGACCGCGAGGCCGAACGCCATCCGATACACCCAGTCGCCGCTCAGCCATGCGCCCAGTTCGTACAGCGCGCAGGCGATGGTCAGCAACGCGCCCATCACGATGAAATCCAGGGCGGTCCATTGCACCTCGCGGGTGAACTGCATCGCCACCGCCGGCAACAGCAGTAGCAGGCCCGCGCCACCCCACACGAAGGGTCGCAACCGGTTCAGGGGGCGGTCGTCGCCGCTGGCGGCCGAGAGGGTCATGGCACGGTCTCCGCAGGAAGGGTGGGCGCCAGAATCGCCCCGACGGGTGAGCCCATCGCGGAGGATATGTGAAGCGGATGCGAAGCGCGTTCGGTACCGTGGCCTCGCATGCGGGGCGAGTCTCGGGCGCGCCGTTCTCGGGCGCGGTGTCGATTTCCGGGCCCGTCGCCCGTCGAATGAGCAGGCCACCAACGCAGGGAGAACACCATGTCCCACCGCACCACGCCGCCGAAAAGCACGCCCGCGAAGAACACGCCCCCGAAGAACACGATCTGCCTCTGGTTCGACGGCACCGCGCTCGACGCGGCCACTTTCTACGCCGCGACCTTCCCCGACAGCGCGGTGACCGCCGTGCATCGCGCGCCCGGCGACTATCCATCGGGCAAGGCGGGCGATGTGCTGACGGTCGAATTCACCGTCTGCGGCATTCCGTGCATGGGCCTGAACGGCGGCCCGGTGTTCAGGCACAGCGAAGCCTTCTCGTTCGTGATCGCCACCGACGATCAGGCCGAGACCGATCGGCTGTGGAATGCGATCGTCGGCAACGGCGGTCAGGAAAGCGAGTGCGGCTGGTGCAGGGACCGCTGGGGCCTGTCGTGGCAGATCACCCCGCGCGTCCTCACCGAAGGCTATACCGACCCCGATCCCGCAGTGGCCAAGCGCGTCTTCGACGCGATGATGACGATGCGCAAGATCGATGTCGCCGCGATCGAGGCCGCGCGGCGCGGCTGAGCGGCGCAGTCAAGCGACGATGGCGACGGCGAGGCGGGACTGCCGCACGGTCTTGCCGCTACGCCATCCGCATGCCGGCGTTCCGGGTCTGCGCCTGGACCGCCTCGCGCGTGGTGGCCTCGCGCTCGGCCACCACGCGCGCGCCCTCCTCGGCGCTATGGCGCTCCGGCACGGCGATGGCCGCCGCCGTCACCACCGCTTCGGTGGTGCGGTTGATGGCCGGATCGTCGCCGATGCGGCTGATTTCCACCGCCCGCGCGCGCGAACCGTCGAGGTTCAATTCCACACGGTCCGGCACGATGTCCTCGCGCAGGCTGGCGACGGTCAGCACGCCGGCCAGATTCTGACTGTGCTGACCGGCCGGGATGCCGCGTTCGCGCTCGACGCTGTGCACCTGGTCCAGCACCTGCGGGAACAGGCCGGCATACACGGGCTGCGTGTCGGCCGTCGGCAGCGCGCCCTGACGCTGGTCGCCCGGCGGCCGCACGGGCTGTTCGATGCCGCGACCGGCGGGCTGCTCGACCGGCTGCTCGACTGGCTGATCGGCCGGCCGGTCCGCACCCGCAGCCTCGGCCGCTTCGCGCCGACGCACGGCCTCGGCCGCCTCGGGCAGGCCCTGCTCCACCGCCCGGGCGTTCAGCGCGTCGCGCGTGCGCTCATCGGCGCGGCCATCGGCCGGCTCGATGTTCTCGTCGCGCTGGAACTGGCGTATCGCCGCCTCGGTCCCGGCGTTGAACCTGCGCGTGACCTCCAGCGGTTGGCCGTCGGCGCCGGTGTAGTCCAGCCCGCGCAACTGTCGCTGGATGTCGGCGACCGGATCGCCGCGCTCGTCCCGGCTCAGCACGTTGTCGTTCAACGGTCCGTACAGCTCGGTGATGGTCCTGAGGGCGAAGTCCGGGTTGGCCTGCTGCACGTCGCCGCGGATCCGGTCGAACAGCGCCGCGTCCACCGTCCCGGTGGCCGGATCGATGCCGGCGTTGCGCTGGTAGGTGCGCACCGCCTGCTCGGTCGACGGCCCGAAATCGCCGTCGGGCGAGATCGCCCGGCCGGCATCGTTGGTGATGCCAAGCTCCGCCAGATACTGCTGCAGCTCGAACGCGCGCGCATTGGCATCGCCGCGCTGCAGCGGCGCGTCGGCATCGCGGGCGGATTCGATCGGCGTCAGGTAGGTGTCGTGCGACCGCTGGACCTCGGTCACCAGATCGGCGACCTGCCCCTCCCAGTTGCGGGCCAGATCGGCGATGTCGTCCTGGCGGTCGGTACCGTTGATGATCCTGCGCGCTTCCGCGTAGTCGGCGCCGTTCTCGTCGATGTAGTCGCCCAGAGCGCGCGTGGTGAACAGCCCGTCGCGCATGCCGACCACCAGCACCCTGGAGGCGATCTCCGGATCGGCCGCCAGCGCGGGATCGTTCACGAGATCGTCGCCGATCCCCAGCGCTTCGCCCAGCCGCCGGTAATTGTCGCGGTGGGTCAGGTGCGCGTAGCCGCGGCCGAAGAAATCCTCGCCGCCCTCGTAGCCGAGCCGCGTCGCCTGCTGGCGGCCGTAGTCCTCTTCGGGCTTGGTGAAATTCTGGCTTTCGTGCTCCGCAGTGGCCAGCACGTAAGCGATCTGGCGTTCGTCGGTGATGCCTTCCTGCAGACAGGTCCGCACGATCAGCCGGACCGCCTGGTCGCTGGTGATCGGGGATGTCGCACTGCGTCCGTATCCATCGCTCATGATGTCGTCTCTCCCTGCATGCCGTCGGATGTCCCGGGGCCTGCCGCGGCGGCGGCGGGCCCTTCTCGTGTCGTCGCGCTCACGGCGCGTCCTGTCGACAGGTGTCGTGGGTGCGACTGGTCGCCACCGTCGGGGCGGGGCCGCGCAGATCGATGGTCTTCTCGCCGCGCAGGCATGGGCCGCTGCGGGACCAGATGTACACCTGTCCGTCGGCGATGCGCGCGATCGAATGCCCCTGCACCAGTCCGGCCAGTACCGCGTTTTCTTCCAGCCGCCCGCTGCCGACGTCGTAGAGATAGTAACGATACGACGGGTCGCCGTAGTCGCCGTCGAAGCCGGTCCACAACAGCAGATCCTCGTGCCCGTCGGCATCGATGTCGGTCAGCACCATGCTGTGCCAGCCATCGACGAAGCCCTTGTCCAGCCGCCCGCGATACAGCGTGCCGCCGGGCTGGTCGGCAGGCGTGAACACCAGCATCGGCACCGTCAGCGATTGTTCGCGCAGCGCGGACGTGGCGATGCGCAGGCGCGCGTTGCGGCAGACCACGCGCCCGCGTTCGTCGGCGCAGCCATCGGACCGCAGCGACAGCGCCGCATCGTGCACGCGCGCGTCCGCCGCGCCGTTGGCGCCGGGCGTGGCCTTGACCCACGCGCCAGGCGAAACACCGGCGGAATCGCGCGGCGCGCTGTCGATGGACATGCTGTCGAAGGACAAGCTGTCGAAGCGGGCGCTGATGCGCTCGATGCGGCAGCGCGCGGCGGGATCATCCGGTCCGGCCGCGCCGGCGCCGCACGCACGATCGGTCTCCTGCTGCCATGCGCGCTGTGCGGCCCGGAAATCCCGGCGCGCGGCCGCATCGAGCGCGGCGGCGCGCTCGTCGGCCAGACGATCGAGCGTACGCTGCTGGTAGCTCAGCTCCTCGTCCAGGCATCGGCGGCGGGCCGCTTCATCGCGCGCGGCCGCGCGGCAATCGCGGAAGCGACGACTGCCCACCGAGGCCTTGTCGACTGCTGCGGCGTCGAGTGCGGGCGTCGCGGTGGCGGGCGAGATCGCCGATGGCGTCGCACCGCGCTGCAGTTGCGTCGCCGCCTGGCAACCGGACAGCGCGACGGCCCATGCCGCAACGATGATCAGTGCGCAGTGCCGCCGACGCCGTGTCGCGTGATCGTCCGTGTATCGCACCATGCGTGATTCCTGTCCGCGGAAGAACGTCCACGGATCATAGCCCGCGTCCGGCGACAGCGCCCGCGAGAGGCCGCACCGAATGCCCGGCAATGCCTCGCATCGCATACCGGAGCGCCGGACGCATTACGACCGGATCTCCATGCGCCCCCCGCCATGCGGCTGGCCGGTCGCACCCGCAACGCGCGTGTATAGTTCGTCGACATGGCGGGCAGCGCGCCCGGTCACGAATTCCGGAGGATGGTCATGGGTCTTGTGCAGGCGGTGGCGGGTGCGGTCGGCGGCATGTTCGCGGACCAGTGGAAGGACTTCTACACGGTGCCGGCCGGGCTGCCTTCGACGGCGGCGCTGTTCGCGGCGGTTCCTCAGGGCACCAACGCCGGGCGCGGTTCGAACACCAGCGGCTCCTCCAACATCATCACCAACGGGTCGAAGATCGTCGTCCCCGAAGGCTACGGCCTGCTGCTGTTCCAGGACGGCAAGATCACCGCCTTCGTCGCCGAACCCGGCGGTTACGAGTGGCGGTCGGACGACCTCAACTCGCAGTCGATCTTCGCCGGCGACGGCATCGTCAGTCCGTTGATCAAGCAGAGCTGGGAGCGCTTCAAGTTCGGCGGCCAGCCCGGCTCGCAGCAGGCGGCCTTCTTCGTCTCGCTCAAGGAACTGCCGGACAACCGGTTCGGCACGCAGTCCGAGATCTACTGGGACGACGGCTTCCTCAACACCCAGGTCGGCGCGGTCACGCGCGGCTCGTACACGCTGAAGATCGTCGACCCGATCCTGTTCGTGAAGAACTTCGTGCCGGCCAGCTACCTGCAGCCGGGCAAGGTCTTCGATTTCACCGATCACGACAACGCCGCCGCCAGCCAGTTGTTCAACGAAGTGGTCGGCTCGCTCGCGCCCGCCTTCAGCCTGTACACGAACGATCCGAGCAAGGGCAACCGCATCACGAAGATCCAGCAGGATTCGGTCGGTTTCGCGAAGAGCCTGTCGGATGCGGTGGAGCAGGGCTACCAGTGGAAGTCCGACCGCGGCCTGGCCATCGTCAAGACCGCGATCGTCTCGATCGAGTACGACGCCAACACCCGCGAACTGCTCAAGACCGTGCAGCGCGCCGACGCGCTGTCCGGCGCGCGCGGCAATTCCAACCTGCAGGCCAGCGTGGCCCAGGGCATCCAGTCCGCCGGCGAGAACGGCGGCGCGGCCGGCCTGATGGGCATCGGCATGGCGTCCGGCATGATGGGCGTCGGCGGGCTGCAGCAGCCGGCCACGCCGGCCGCCCCCGCCGCCGAAGATCCGGTCGCCAAGCTGCAGAAGGCCAAGCAGATGCTCGACCTGGGGCTGATCACCCAGGCCGACTACGACGCGCTGAAGGCGAAGGCCCTGGGCCTGTAATCCGCATGCCGTCCATGTCCACCCCGAACCGTCCGGCGCCCCCGCCGCTGCCGCCGGCCCCGCCCACGGGGCCCGGCTCCCCGCAGGAGGTGCCGCCGCTGCCCGGCACCTTCCCGGTCGATCCCGCCACCTTGCCCGACGCCATCCGCGACGAGCTGCAGGCGCCCGATCCGGTCGCCATCGACACGGCCGCGGCCGAACTGCGCGACGGGCAGAACCACTGCCCGAAGTGCGGCGCCACCGACATCCGCCACAAGATCGGCAGCGACCTGCTGGTCTGCCTGTACTGCCGCCACGAGTGGGACGGCGCGCGCGTGGAGGAAGCCTTCGGCTTCGGCACCGGTCACGCCGACCTGCGCGGCACGGTCATCGCCTCCGGCGCGCGCGACATCGATGCCGATGCCGCGGCGCTGATGACCTTCAAGTGCACCGGCTGCGGCGCCGAGGTCACGGTCAACACCGAGAACGCGATGACCGCGCGCTGCCACTGGTGCCGCCACGTGTTCGGCGTGAACGAGCAGATCGCCAACGGCGCCGTGCCCGATGCGGTGCTGCCGTTCCATATCAGGAAGGACGACGCGGTCGCGCGCATCCGCCAGTTCGTCGACAAGCGGCGGATGTTCGCGCTGAAGGAATTCAAGGAACAGTTCACGCCCGAGAACGTGGTGGGCGTGTACCTGCCCTACATGATCGTGGACGGCAACGCGAGCGCCGACGTCGTCGGCCGCGGCGAGATCGAGACGCGCCGCTACACCAGGGGCAGCGGCGACAAGAAGAAGACCTACTACGACGCCGACGTCTACGCGGTGGAACGCCATGTCGACTTCACCGTGGACGACCTGCCGCTGGAATCCTCAAGCGAGCGCGGCAACCACGACACCAGCGTCAACACCAACAACATCATCAACACCATCCTGCCGTTCGACACCAAGAACGCGGTGAAGTGGAACGCGTCGTATCTGTCGGGCTTCACCTCGGAAAAGCGCAACAGCAACGTCGAGCATCTGCAACCGCGTCTCGAAGACCAGTTGCTGTCGATCGCCCGCGCCCAGGTCCACGTCTCGGTGCAGCGCTACGATCGCGGCGTGCGCTGGGAACAGGAACAACTCGATGTCCACGGCACCCGCTGGGTCTCGATGTATCTGCCGGTCTGGCTGTACTCGTACCACCAGCCCGGTTCGAACGGCGGCATGCTGCACTACATCGCGGTGAACGGCCGCACCGGCGAGACCATGGGCAGCGTGCCGGTGCAGCAGTGGAAACTGCTGCTGGCCGCGCTGACCACCGGCACCATCATCGAAACCATCGCCATCGCGATTCTGGTGGGTTCCTCATGAGCGAAGACGGCGGACTCTGGCTGCTGCTCGCCGGCCCGGTCGGTGCGACCGCGCTGTACTGGACGCTGTACCGGTACTACCGCAACACCGACAAGTCGCACGGCTTCGAGCGCGAAACCAAGGTCGAGGCGAAGCCGGTGTCGGGAACGGACGAGAAGATCGACGAGATCAAGGGCACGCAACGCTCGCGCGTCGAAGGCGACAACGTCTCCGACTACCGGCAGCGCGTGAAGCGAGTCAGGGACGAATCGTCCTGAGCGCGATTCCGCAGGTCGAATCGAGCCCTTCCTGCGAATCGCGCATCGACCGCCCGAGAGCCTGTTCGAAGTGTTCCGCCGACATCGGTCGAGCGATCCGATCCGTCACCGGAAGCCCTGCAGGAGCGACGCGAGTCGCGACGGATGACTGAAGATCTTCCCGCAGCCTGTCGCGACTTGCGTCGCTCCTGCAGGGGCGTTTCCCGATTCGATGCAGGCGGACTATCGTCCACCTGCATCTGATCGGGATACGCCTCGCCGTGATTCCGGACAGGCGCTTACGGCGTGCCCTTTCCGGTGGTTTCGGCTGCCGGAATCGCTTCTTCCGGCACTTCAGCCGCAGGCGCGGCCGCTTCGACGGTCTCGACCGCCGCGGGAGTTTCGACGGCCGCGTCGGTTGCGGTCTCGGCGACGCCTGTTTCGGCGACAGCGGCCTCGACGACGGCAGGCGCGACGACGGCAGGCGCCGCAGCAGCGGGCGCGGCGGCCTTCGGCGTGATCGCCGCCAGCGTCGGGTCATCGGGCTTGAGCAGTTTCAGCGGCTTGTCCTTCTTGCCGGCCGGCTGCTGCCACACGGAATCGGTGTCGAGGATGTTCACGCCCGCGAACACGATGGTGGTGCCCAGCTTGGGCAGGAACAGCATGCGTCCGTCTTCCTCGGCCAGCTTGTAGCCCACGACCTGCAGCGGCTTGTTGACGTGCACGAAGTAACCGTGGACGTTCGTCAGCGAGGACTCTTCGCGCGGATATGGATTGGAAATATCCTTCAGCATCGTCCCGATCGCGAGATCGAGCAGCCTGCTCACCTGCGGACGCAGCGCCGCACCGTCGTTCTCGGTCCAGCTGCCGTCGCCGACCAGCGGCCGGCGCGCGCCGGCGGAAGCGATGTAGCGCGTGGTCCACAGTTTGGACTTGCCTTCGTTGCCCATCAGCTTCACGCGCAGGGTGACGTACGGCAGCACGTCCTGCTGATTGGCGAAACTCATCACCACCGCGCCGGTGACTTCGAACTTGCGGCCGGGCGTCGCGTCGACGGTGAACTTGCCCGCATACGCCGGATCCGCCAGCGCCAGTTGCAGCTTCGCCTTGGCTTCCTCGTCGATGGAGAACGTCAGCGCCTGCTCGGCCGAGGCCATGGCCCCCTTGCCCTGACTCGAATTGATCCCGCTCTGCACGGCCACGCCGACCAGGCCGAACAGCAGCATCGGCGCCGCACCGCCCTTCTGATGACCCGAGATGATCAGGTCGCTGTTGGGCACACGGTAGGTGCCGAGCGGCAGGTCGGTCCATTTCGAGACCTGATCGGTGGAGAACTCGATCTGGGTCGGGCCGTCGAAGGACGGCGCCACCAGCGTGGCCTTCGGCGTACCGGCCAGCGCGTGCAGCGGAACGCTCGCGAAGGCGAGCAGGAAGGAAAGGCGCACGAACGCCTTGTGGATCGTCATCGGATTGTCCCCCGGGAAAAGTGAAGTACCCCGACGGCATTTTCGCCAGCCGCGCGGGGGAATGGAATGGGCGCAAATCGCCCGGACGCGCCAAACGCAAGGCGCATGCGTCCATGCCGGAGGTGCGCCCCCATCCGCGAAGGGCATGGCCCCGCGCGGTCCCGGTTCGCTCGGCGGTCCGGGCCGCGGAGGACTGATCGGGCGATCGCCCGGGCGCCATGCATCCGTGAGGGTCGTCGCCCCGTATGGTCTGGACGTGGCACGCCGTGTCGGGGCGCCTGTCGTCCGCGCGGCAGGGCATGAGGACATCCACTTTCAGGGGAAAACCGTGTCGGATCTGGTCCAGATCGTGTACGTGAGCCGCTCGACCTTCACCACCATGCCGCCGGAACGCGGGATCGAACCCAGCGTCGCGCGCATCCTGGCGCAGTCGCGCGTCAACAATGCGCGGCGCGGCCTGGTCGGGGCGCTGTATTTCGGCGACGGCTGCTTTTTCCAATGTCTGGAAGGCCGCACCGCCGAGGTGGAGCGGCTGTACGCCGCCCTGCTGCAAGACCCGCGGCACACCGACCTCAAGGTCCTGATACGCCGCCCGATCGAGCGCACCGGCTTCGAGACCTGGGCCATGAAGTACGTGCCGCTCGACGCGGAGATGAAGGCGCTGCTGCGCGAGCTCGGAATGCCGACCTTCGATCCCTACCGATTCGACGACGCGACGGTGGCCAGAGTGTTGGACATGCTGGGCTCGGGCCACGATCTCGAGCCCGGTCCTGCGACCGTCGAAGCGACGCAGACGCGGGACACGGCACCGACACCATCACGGGGTGATGCCGCCCGCGCCCCATGGGCGATCCCCCTCGCGATCGCGGTCGCGATCGCGCTGGCCGTGGGCATCGCCGTGGCGATGGGCGCGTTCGACTGATCGCGTTCGACCGATCGAAGGCGCATCGCGCTCACGGCGCGAATTCGATCTCCCACCCGCCGGCTCCTTGGGCGAAGACGCGTGCACCCGAATCGAAGCACAGGATCGGCAGATCCGCGGCCACGCGCATCAGCCGGCAATTGAACGGCGCCTCGCCGGCTTTGTCCCAGTCGTTCCTTCCGGGCGCGAAGGCATAGGTTTCCCACACGCCGCCGAACGCGTTCATGTTCCATCGCGAAGCCCAGCCGCGATCGGTCGTGTCCATCTGCACATCGGAAATGATGTACGGAGGGCGCCCGATCTGGGCCCACGTCTCGCCGCGATCCGAGGAAATGTGGACCTTCGAGAACGCGCCCTGGCTCCAGAGCGCGGTCACGACGCCGCTGGCGGGATCCACGCGATGCGACGACACGCGCGCACCGGGGGTGATCGCGCTCCACTGGCCGCCGGCGATTTCCAGACGATGCAGCTGATTGCCCGCGAGAATGTAGTAGTGGCCATCCGCGATCTGGCCGCGCGCGCCCAGCCAGCCGATCTGGTCTTCCGGCGTCAGCGTGAATTCTTTCGCGACGCGCAGATCGCCGAGGTCGGCGCTGCGCCCCGCATACACCCGCAGCCGCACCGACGGAATGCCCTTCATGGCGACGGCCAGCCCGCGGCCGCGCGGTGCATCCGGATCGTCGAAGCGCTCGGTGGTCGCGACGATGCGATATTCGCCCGTGCTGTCGATATCGATGCTGTCGATATCGATGATCGATTCGTGTCGACCGAGCGTCTTCAGCACCGACCATGTGCGCCCGCCGTCCCGGCTTTCGCGGATATGCCCATCGTCGCTGCCCGCGAGCAGTCGCCCATCCTCGTGCTCCACCGCCAGAATCTGGCGCAGCGTGTCCATGCTCAGGCTGCTCCACTCGCCCTCGGGCGTGCGCCTGCGCACGGTGCCCATATCCGCGGGGAACAGCAGCGTGCCATCGCCCAGGCGCGCAGGCTCATCCTGCAACGGGCTGGTCGTCTGTCGCAGCAACGGCACGAACGCCTGCGGGTCCCGGGTGGCGGCGAGCGCATCGAGCGAAGACGGTTTGTTGACCTTGCGCTCGTAGGCCAGCATCAGATCGGCGACCAGCCCCAGTCCGCTCGTTGGCTGACCGATCGCGATCGGCGCGGACACCGAGGTCGTCGCGGCCGGAATCGGCGTGGCATCGACGAGCAAGGACGCGATCGGCTTGATCGCTTCGGCCAACGAGCCCGCATGTTCCGGATGCGGAATCGGCAGCACGACGAACCGGTAACCGCCGACGTTGACGGGCATCAGCTCGCCCAGATCGGTCACCCGCCCGGCCTGCACCTCGAACTCGACGCCATCGCGCCAGGGCGACAGTCCCCAGCGGGCGATCCGGTACCGGCCCGCCGGCAACCACTTGCCGAACGCGTGCGCCGCCGGCAGGCCCACGGCCGCCGCCGGCGTGTCGATCCGCAGTTCCTTCTTCGAGGCGGCCGGCACCACCGTGATCGCCTCGCCGCCGCCCTTCGGGAACGCGACGTAGACGTAACCGTGCGAGGGCGCGAGTTCTGCGGCGACCTGCGGCTTCTCTTTCGCGATCGCGGACCAGGCGGCCGACACGCCGAACATCATCGCGACAAGGCGGCAAGCGATTCGCGTCATCCGGTTTTTCCGTCGAAAGATTCGAGCGCCATGATAAAGCGCAGACGGCATCGATGCGGCTTGCCCTGTCGACGTGCGGGCGCCCTGCCGCACTTTCCTGCACCCTTCACCGGCCGCCGGGGCGGCAACGGGGCACGCGTCGCACGCCATCCCGGTTTCCCGGGGCGGGCTTCCGCCCTACACTCGCCGGACCACAGGGACTGCCGGGGCAGGGATGAAGCAGGCGTTGATCAAGTTCAGTTCGTCGATCCTGAACACACTCATCTTTCACAACCTCATCAAACGTCCCTGCCTGGAGATCGGCGCGCTGTTCAAGCGGTCGTCCAGTCGGTTCGAATCCGCCACCGCCGTCGCGGACGACAAGACGCTGTGCTTCCTGCTGGGCTCGCCCCGAAGCGGCACCACGCTGTCCTCGATCCTGCTCGATTACACCGACGGCATCACCTGTCCGCCGGAACTGTATCTGGCCACGTACGACCGCATGGGCCAGCGCAAGGACATGCTGGAACGGACCATCTACAAATCGGTGGGAGTCGGCCTCGCGCAGGCGCTCTCGCGCGCCGATGGCACCTCGCTGGTCGCCGGGTACGCGAAGATGAAGGACGCGGAACGGCAGGACCGCCCGACCTCCGATCTCTACGCCTACCTGCAGGCGCGCTCGGCGCCGGTCTTCATCGACAAGACGCCCTTCTATCTCGCGTACGTGTCCGATGAATTGTTCGTGCAGCGATACCCGAAAGCGAAGTACGTCTACGTCTCCCGCCATCCGTTGTCGGTGATCCAGTCGCAGAAGACGCAGATCGAGTCGCTGTCCGACGAGAAGTTCCGGAAATTCGGGATGAAGGCGATCGAAAAGCACAAGCGCGGCGAGATCGGGCTGCTCTCGATGGCGTTCGCGAAACGCGAGGCCTACCGGGAATTCCAGGACTACAAGATGGAGGCGCAGCAGAAGTACGACTTCGACAAGTTCAAGGTCCTGGAGTCGTGGTGGTTGTACGAGAACCGCCGCACCGTCGAGTTCCTGAAGCGCTTGCCGGAGGAACAGAAGTTCGTCTACGCGTTCGAATCGCTGATCCGGGACCCGGAAGGCACGCTGGCTGCGCTGTACGCGTTTCTCGGCATCGATGCGGACCCGCGCAAGGCCATCGAGGCCTACGAACGCAAGAAAGCGCCCGACACGGTCCCATCGATCCTGGGCGCGCTCTGGTCCTGGGAGGTCGGCGATCCGAACCAGATCTTCATGGCCGGCAAGATCGAATCCTCGCGCGCCGACGAATGGAAGCGGCATGCGCATCTGTGGGACAGGCTCGAACCCGAAACGCAGCAGTTGGCGATGGAGTTGGGGTACACCGGCGGGTAGGTCCGTCGCTTCGTATCGTGACGAAGGCCGATCGCACGACGCGCGTCGCCTCCCGTGTGTCGAGTGTCATCGTGCGTCGTCCGTCGCGCCGCGACATGACCGGCATCGCCGTTTCGCGCGACAATGAACGCACGGTGCGCGATGGCGCGCAGGATCGAGCGACGGCGAACAGACATGCGGACTTTCGTACTCAGGGCGCGGGCGGCGCCGACCGACAGCCAGAAGCTGTGGGAATCGGTCGGCGGCGACGCCCACACCGAAATTCTGGCGCATACGCTGATGAACGCGTTCTTCGTCGCCCAGTCGCATCGCCCGGATGTCATCGTCCACCTCGTGCTGGAAAGCACCCGCGATTTCTCGCGCACGATCCGCTTCGAGATCAATGCGATGCATGAACTCGGCGGCTTCGACGAGCGCGCCCTGCTGACCAAGGTGGCCAAGGCGCTGGACGTATCGCGGGGCATGGGCAAGGAAGAAACCCGCGCGGTCGAGTCGGGCGTCGACGTGAAGACGCTGAGCTTCGAAAAACTGGTGCAGACGCTGGCCGAAGACCACCAGTTGTTCCTGATGGACCGCAAGGGCACGCCGATCCGCGACATCGCGTTCGCGGACAACCCCTGCTTCCTGCTCACCGACCACATCCCGATGCCGAAAAAAATCATCCCGGGCCTCGAACGCATGGGCGCGCGGAAGATCACGCTGGGGCCGACCATGCTGTTCGCGTCGCAATGCGTGACCCTGATCCACCACGCGCTAGATCGATAGCGGCATCGATCGGAGCGCCGGAATCATCGCAGCAGCAACGCCGGCAGCGCCACCAGCGCGAGTGCGAACAGAATGCCCAGTACCGCCAGCAACACGCGCATCGGTTCGTCGCGCAGCAGCGCCCGGAAGGTGCCGGCGGTTCCGTCCCGACGCGCCGCTTCGTATTCGGCCCGCACGCGCGCAGCGCGCTGCGCCTGATACTCGCCCATCAGACGCTTGGCCTCGGGAAAGTCCGCATTGTCGCGGACCCAGATACCGCCCAGCGAGATATTCCAGAACCCGGGCGAGGTCTCGTAGTAGGCGATCGCGTGTTCGTCGAGCAGCGCACGCACATCGTCCGCCTCGTCGTCGGGCACATTGCGCAGATTGAGCAGAAGTTTGGCCATGGGCGCAGGATAGCAACCGGGGCGCACATCGACATGCGCGGCACACGGCTTGTCCACAGGGCGGCGTCAGCGCAGGGCCACTCCGACCCGCTCCGCGCGTTCGATCAGACAGTTGTCGCCCTCAATGCCCGTGCCCGGGTTTGCCGAGCTGCGCGGCCTGTCGATAGATCTCGTATTCGGCGCGGTTCAACGCGAAGCCTTCCAGGGCGAACAGCGCGCGGTTCCGCTCTTCGTCGCTGGTCTGCGGGTCGTAGGCGATCGTCAACAGCATCTCCTTCAGCCGTTCCGAGCGCAGGCGTTCGGCGGTGATCCCGCCGATGGCCGCCAGCCTCACCCGTTCGTCGGGATCCTGCATGGCCTCGCGCAGCACGTTCTCCAGTCCTTCGCCACGATCCCATTGCGAGGTCTGCAGAACGCTCACGGCGCGCACCTCCGGGTCTGGATGTTCGCGCAGGCGCGTCAGCTGCGCCACGAGCGGCGCGGTGTCTTCGGACGCGATCATCGTCGGCGCCAGCATGTCCACGAGCGTCGCGAGCATGGCCGGATCCTGTTCGCGATCGATCTCGCTCACCAGAAAACCCCGCACCTCGGCATCGCTCAGGGGAAAGGCCTTGAGCAGTTGCAGCCCTTCGCGCCGGGCGACCGGGTCGCGGCTCGCGGCCAGTGCGAGCGCGAATCGCTTCACCTCATCGTCGGGATTGGCCTGCAGCGTCGCCAGCAGCGCGCCGCGCTTGTCCAGTTCCGTTTCGAGCGCATAACGACGCATCAACTCGCGCGGATCGATGCCGGTCGTGCGGCTGCGCCCCGCGTCACTTGCGACGCCATGCGCCTCCGGGTGATCGGCATGATCGGCGTGCGCCGCAGGCTTGGGCGCACCCGAAGCGGAATCCGTCGCATGCCGGTCGAACGCCAGCCACAGCCCCACGCTCGCCGCGAGCGCAGCGACCGCGAACGATGCCACAGTCAACGTGCGCACGCGCATCAGACGAATCTCCCTTGCTGCCGACATATACGCCAACACCGACGGGCCTGTGCCGCCCGCCGGTGCCGTGCATCATCGCGACGCGATCAACAATCCGGTGCGACCCGGCCGTCCGAGCCCGTGTAGGTATAGGCATCCGGGATGAAGCGGCCGCTGCCGATCCGGTTCCACAGCGTGCTGGTGCCGTAGGTGCCGGTGATCGACTCTCCGCGGACCTGGCACTGGATGGTGACCGTGGTGCCGTTCGCCAGCGAGCCCACGATCGCATGGTTCGTGCTGGGGCCCGAACGCACATTGAGATTCGCGCCGCTGGTGCGGACCGTGCCCGTGGCCGTTCCGCCCGAGTTGCAGTTGCGGCTGGTGTAGCTCTGCTTGACGTAGTACGGAATGGTGCTGCCGTTCCACACGATCTTGCGCACCGTGCCGCTGTAGCGCTGTTCGTAATGCAGATGCACGCCGATGCTGGCCGTGGCGCTGGTGTTGCCCACCGTGCCGATCCGCTGGCCCCTGCTGACCGTGGCGCCGCGCGAGACGTCGCGCGACTGCAGGTGCGCATACAGCGTCTGCCAGCCGCCGCCGTGGTCGATGATGATGTAGTTGCCGTAACCGGTGGTGGTGGAATACGCCGACGTGCTCACCGTGCCGCCCGCGGAAGCCACGACCGTGTCGCCGAGGTCGTCGGTCCGGTTGAGGTCCACGGCGTACAGCGGGTTGTGCCCGCTCCAGGTGGAACCGGTCCAGACCTGATTGCACGGAAACGGCATCTGGAAATCGGGTGCGGCCAGCGCACGCCCGGCGGGCACCGCAAGCAGCAGAAAGACAGCGCTACAGAACAGCGTTGGGAAACGGATACTCATCCAATGACTCCGTTGAATTGAGGGCCCGGGGTGGGCCGCAGGTTGCGGGATTCGTCGCACGCTGGCGGCCGTGCGACCGCGATGCGCCGTCGCACAGCCCTACCCGAGTGTGTTCTTGCGATGCATGGCACCCCACTCGGCATCCCGCGGACACCGCTCGCCTGCATCGACAGGATTCGTCGCATTCGCACGACGCCCGTCGTTATGCCGGGATCGCGAGAGATAGTCAACCGCACTCCCTTGTGTCGCGTATCGCATCGCCCGTGCATGATTTTCAACACGTCGGAAAACCGGGGTCAGAGTGGAGTTTCCCTACAGCACGAAACGACCATGCCTGAAAGACGTGCATCCTTCCGTGGCGCAGCATGGCCTCCTTCCTTTCAAGATTCACGCACATGCCTCGCCCAATGCGAATCGACATTCCCGGCATACCGCAGCACGTCATCCAGCGTGGCAACGATCGACAGCCATGCTTCTTCGCGGATGCGGACTATCTCCGATACCGTACGGATCTGCGGGAGATCGCCCTGCGCGAGGGCTGCGCGATCCATGCCTATGTCCTGATGACGAATCACGTCCACCTGCTCGTCACACCCGCATCGCAGGGAGCGATCGGCAGGATGATGCAGTCGTTGGGGCGACGATACGTCCGCAGCGTCAACCATCGCTACCATCGTACCGGCACACTCTGGGAAGGACGCTACAAAGCCTGCCCGGTCGAAGACGGCGCTTATCTCATGCACTGTCACCGCTACATCGAACTCAACCCGTTGCGCGCCGCGATGGTGACCGATCCCGCCGACTATCCATGGTCCAGCCACCGCTGCAACGCGTCGGGCGCCTGCGACCCGCTGATTTCACACCATCGCGCATATCTGTCGATTTCACCGGACACCGACGAGCGCCGGGCGCGCTACCGCGCGTTCGTGATGGAAACCGTGAGCCCGGACGAGTTGGATGCGATACGCGGACATGTCCAACGTCAGCACGCCTACGGCACGAACCGCTTCCGCGAGGCCATCGAAGCCCAGCTCGGGCGTCCGGCCGGGCCGCGCAAGATCGGCAGACCAAGCAAGGCGAAGGCAAACGCGGAAAGTGCACTCTGACCCGTGTTTTGCTCTGACCCCTGTTTTAAAACTCTACTCTGACCCCTGTTTTTGCGCTGTCAGCCTATATCCAATGAACTCGGGCGCAGACACCGCCTGCGCCCGGGTGAAGCTTATGCGGCCGCGCCTTCCAGCGGCACCAGGCGGTTGTCGTCGTCGTAGCGCAGGCCGCAGACCAGGGCGGCCATGCCGCGCAGGGCGGCTTGCGGGCGGGTGCCGCTGGCTTCGCACAGGGCGATGAACTGGGGCGGAACTTCGACCAGCAGGACGTTCGACACCGCTGCGCGGGAAGCAGGCGGCGAGTTGGGCTTGGACATGACGGCACTCCGTTTCGCCCGACGCCCGGAGTGAGCGCCGTTGGCGGGTCCAAACCGCATCGCGCGCAGGCGCGTCAAGGTTTGCGCAGCAACTTGCCTCGACCTTGACGCGCCGAGCACGGTGCGAGGATGGGACGACAACGGGGGGCACACATCAATACACCCTCCGAGCTACCGCGCGTTCGTGATGGAAACCGTAAGCCCGGACGAGTTGGATGCGATACGCGGACATGTCCAACGTCAGCACGCCTACGGCACGAACCGCTTCCGCGAGGCCATCGAAGCCCAGCTCGGGCGTCCGGCCGGACCGCGCAAGATCGGCAGACCAAGGAAGGCGAAGGCAAACGCGGAAAGTGCACTCTGACCCGTGTTTTGGTGCGATCCCGGGACGACAACGGTGGGCACCTCGAAACTCTACTCTGACCCCTGTTTTACATAAGCCGAAGGCGTCATGCGCCGAACGACTGTCCGAGCCGGCACAACTCGAAGCAACACCGCAGTATCAGAGTTCTCCTACAAAGAGATCCGACATCGCCGATACCTTGTAGCCGCAACGCCAACGACGATACGGAACCTCGACCCACTTTCCCGCGACATGCCCGATTACAGACGTCTTTGGCACCAGGGCGGCACCTACTTCTTCACAGTAAACCTGCTGGAACGGCGCGGCAACGACCTGCTCGTCCGGAGGCTGGACCTCCTCAAGCATGCCGTCGTAGACACCGCACGATGGCGACGCTTCCGGGTCGACGCATGGGTCGTCCTGCCCGAGCATCTGCATTGCATCGCCACCCTTCCGCCCGGAGACAGCGATTTCGCGAGCCGCTGGCGGCGGATCAAGAAGACTTTCAGCAAGCAGATACCCGTCACCGAACATCGATCGGCTGTACGTCAGCGACGTGGCGAACGTGGCATCTGGCAACGCCGGTATTGGGAGCATCTGATTCGCGATGAAGCCGACTACCGCAACCACGTCGATTACATCCATTACAACCCGGTAAAACACCGACTAGTCCAACGCGCCACCGATTGGCCCCACTCCAGCCTGCACCGCCACTTCCGACGAGGCCTCCTCCCAGCCGATTGGTCCGCCCCACCGTAGGGCGCATAAGCCGAAGGCGTCATGCGCCATCAAACGTTACCGGTGTCGGATACCCAAAACGGTGCATGACGCTTCGCTTATGCACCCTACAACAGCGTATGCGCCTTAGGGCATTTACGAGTTTCGCTAGAGGATCCCTTTTCTCGCCAAGACCGCCGAGATCATCGCTGAGTACTCATTATCAGGCTCAGCCTTTTTCAGCAGCCCCAGTCGAAGCACTTCTTTAAGTGTTTGATCATCCTCTCGCTCATATCGAGCCAACGACTCTTTCAGAGACATGAGCGCGTCGCGCTTTGAAAGAATTAGACGTTCACGCTCGTTAAGCTCAAGCGTCTTAACCGCAATTTCAGCCCGACGATTACTGTCTACCCACCAAACAATCGGGCCATGGTGCTCAAAAAAAGCGGTGACATCATCCTCGTATGGATCAACGAATGCGTCATGAGCGTCGTAGTAATCATTCTTCCTGCGATTGCACTCCGTGCATGCTCGGGTCAAATTCGTCCAGTCGAAGTGTCTCATTTCAGCCTTAGAGGACGGCACCTTGTGCTCAGTTTCACCAGGATGAGCGACTCCAATCTGACTCTCACAATAAGCACACTTATTGAATGTTTCGCGATTCAACGCATCTTTGATATCTACGTGACGATATCGATATCGCTTTGTGTTATTAGTTTTGTCGGCCAGCCACTCCCTCAACCATGCTTCGGCATTTTCACTGAGGATTGCAGGACACGCCCCCTTGGCAATCGAAATCATAGGCGGCTCACCCCATCCGCTCAGGCAGATCTGACAAAACGTCTGACAATCCTAGCGCTCTAATTTCCTCATATATCGCTTTCGCATCTTCAGAAGTTCCATTGGCGTGCCTCTTCATGACGCTACGAATTCTGTCTTCCACCCAAACCGGCATTACGCTAGGCACATCAAGAATTTCGCGAAGCACTTGTTCGGGAGAGGAAGACAGTTCAGAAGAATCCAATCGAACCGAATGAACACGTCGATCGTCTGAATATTTCAACCCATATACCGACGCAAACTCGTTCGAAGACACAATGAATGGACTGTGGGTAGCAACAACAAATCTATGCCCAGGAAAGGCACGAGCTAAATTTGGCAACAACGTTCGCTGCATTCGGGGATGCAGGTGATTCTCTGGCTCATCAATAAGGACTGTACAATCAGTGGTCGTGGACCCAAAAATATGAATCTGCCAAGCGAGCCCCAAGACCGAGCTCACACCACCCGACATAGCATCCAGCGAAAAGTCCCCTGAATCAGTTACCAAGACAACATCAGGCATCCGGATCTCGATACACCTGAAGCCGAGCTCTGCTGGCAAGAGGATTCTCAGAACCTCCTGAAATGAATCGAAGATTGCCCTGTACTCATCATTTGCGGAAACGGCTTCACTTCCATAGCCGAACACAGCCAGCGAAACTAATGATTGTTTGAGAATAAGCCCTGGATTCTGAGATTTCTGAGCACTTATCGACTGAAACAACACGCTTTGAAATTCTCGATACAGCTGTTGGTTGTTCTTTGGATTCGTGGGGATTTGTGAAATTGGCTGATAGGAAATTGGAGGTCGATGAGAGGGGATATGCAACCCGACCACAGACCTTTGATTGTCGTAGACCAAGTGATACTGAGCATTCTGCCCCGACCTCTCCGGAGCTCGCAGCGTACAGCGAGCCCCATCCTCGTAATCGATGAAACCTACAGAGGGAGCCTCAGGAGTCTGCTCTTCATCCCAAGTGGACTGACGCCAATCGGAATATATTCGCCGACGACTTCGCTTACTAATGTAAG
This sequence comes from uncultured Lysobacteraceae bacterium, assembly GCA_946480825.1. The sequence goes on along the minus strand of CAMLLG010000024.1, from coordinate 732 downwards.
GCGTGGAAACAAATAGCAAATTCCAGCCAAAATGTTTGCTTAGAATGTTCAGTACGGATGTCTTACCGCACCCGTTCGAGCCAGTAAGAATGGTGGTCTGTGCGGACAAGTCGATATCGACGCTGCCGAACTGCCGCCAGTTCTCTAGGTGAATTCTTCTGAATTTGGTCATGGTTGGTCCAATTCTCTGATCGGCATTTTTGACACGCTACATATTCCGTCGATACTCCCCACCCACATCGTAAAGCGCATGTGAAATCTGACCCAAGCTGTAAGATTTGACAGCTTCCATCAGAGCGGCGAACACATTTGCGCGATCCCGCGCGGTCTTCTGAAGATACCCCAATCCCTCTGCGGTATTCCGTAGATTCTGATACCCCGCCACATTCGCGATCTGCTGCCCCTTCTCCCCCTCCGTCGACCGGATCAACTCGATCTCGGTCACGATATCCCCGCCATGATCCTTCGGCAGGAAGGTATTCACGCCGATCAGCGGCAGCGAGCCGTCGTGCTTCTTGTGCTCGTAGTACATCGACTCTTCCTGGATCTTGCCGCGCTGGTACATGGTGTCCATGGCGCCGAGCACGCCGCCGCGCTCGCTGATCGCCTCGAACTCCTTGTAGACCGCCTCTTCCACGATGTCGGTGAGCTTGTCGACGATGAAGCTGCCCTGCCACGGGTTCTCGCAGAAGTTCAGCCCCAGCTCCTTGTTGATGATCATCTGGATGGCCA